>JAVUPY010000086.1 GCA_032252755.1 Terriglobia bacterium | reverse complement strand
CTCCGACGTGCAAGAACGCCTGTGGCACGTTTCCATTCTGGCTAATAACGTTGGAAAGGTGGTTGAGCTGGTATCCGAATTTGAAGTTATGTGTTCCACCCCAGCCTGACTTAAAGAACGAAATGTCCTGATCAAACTGGTAGTGCTTGTCGGCATTGAATAATGTGTAGGTGCCAGTGTACGGCACGGTGGTCTTCCCGGCGGTACCAAACAAACTCGATGGCACCGGGTTACCTGCGTTGTCTGTGGTAGTAGCGTCGACATTGGTATCCCAGACGAGGTTCACGCCCGAAGTTGGCCACCCAAAGTCGTGGTAGTTGTCGAAGAAGTATCCGAAGCGAGTGGTCGAGACGACTCTTGGCGAGAGTGTGATGTCCGCGCCGAAGTTATAGGTGGAGTTTGGAGCCGACCAGCCAATCTTCGGTGAATACTGCGCCAAGGGCGAAAACACTGAAGTATTCGTGAAACTCGTGTTAATTGGATCCGCGGACGGAATGCTTGCACCGGTCTCACGCGCGTACTGGTAGAGCCAGGAGGCGAAGAGACGGATTTTCTGCGTGGCTGCGTAATCCAAGCGAGCCGTACCGTAATACTGCTTGCGGTCCTGGGTGAAGTGCTGGACACCAACAGTAGGATCCGCAGGTGTGAAATCAACAGTCCGACTTAGCGAGTTGATCTCCGGCGCAAAACCAACGAAGAACCAAAGTCTGTCCTTGATGATCGCGCCGCCCAAAGTTCCACCCGGCGAAAGATCGTGGAAGCTATCCTTCTTGCCCCTGTAGAGTTGGGTTCCAGGATCAATCAACCCAACGTTGGAAGCATTCGGATCGTACTGAAGGAAGGTGTTGTTCTGGTTGGCATCGATAGAATTGCCTTCCCAGTAGGTGAACAACTGGCCGTGGAACTGGTTGCCACCCTTCTTCATGACGACATTGACCACGCCGCCAAGAGCGCCACCGTGCTCGGCTTCGATGCCCGAAGTTTTCACCTGAACTTCCTGAATAAACTGATAGGGGACGTTGGCCTTGGAGTAGCCGCCCGAGATGTTCTCTGTATCCTGCCCTTCGACGAGGTATGCGTTTTCGGAGTCGGCCGCGCCGCCGATGGAAAAGCCGACATTCAGGCCGTTGCCGCTGCTACCCGGCATCGAACCACCGGTACCACCATACGTGTTACCCGCAAGAGGTTCGTTGCGTGCAGAAGGCGCGAACTGGATAACCGACTGGAATGAACGCCCGTGCGGGACGTCAGCGAGCACGTCGGGGGTGACGTTGGTCATCGTGTGCGTAGTGGTGACATCGATGACGGGAGCTTCGCTATTGACTTCGACAACAGTTTCCGCGGCGCCGACTTTGAGCGCGAGATCGAGCGTCGGAAGGTGACCGACCTCGATGTTGATGTCGGAGCGCTTGAGGGTGGTGAAACCCTTCGCAGCTACCGTCATGGTGTAAGTGCCGGGCGGCAGATTGGCGAAGCGATAGTAACCGCCAGCATCGGTGGTCAGGGATTTTGCACCGATGAGCGTTGATCCCTTCAGGGTGATGTTGGCGTTGGGAACAACGGCGCCCGACGCATCTTTCACTGTTCCCTGGAGACCGCCCGTTGTTTCCTGGGCGACCATCAAGGTCGCTGTGAATGCTGCGAGAAACAGCACAAGGACAAGGGTTAACCCTTTCCTCAATGACATACAGAGTCCTCCTACAGACAGGTTGGAAATCTTTTACTTGTTACCCCGAGTCGTTTGTCCGTGGCCTTGCCATCTGCCCGGACCCGAGTTGAGCCGTCCTTGAGCGCGGACGCAACGATAGAAACGGTACTTATTTGTTAAAAGGAGAGGCAACTGGGGTTCCAAGTAGGAGAAGGAGCTAAGTGGCTGATTCTTTGGGAACAAAGGTGTTGGTTGCGAAAAAGTTGCTCCCGTTTTTCAGAATTTGTGGAAAACGGCTATGAAATTCAGAAGCAGCATGGCTCGTAAGTGGTTGAGCCATAAGGTGTTATGTGGCACTTGAGTGGTTGGCACGAGAGTGGGGAAATGGCAAAACGGCAACGGGAGAAACGGCAAAACTGGAACCGCGGACTTTCGCGGATTGACGCGGATGAAAGAACCGAAAAGATCCGAAGATCGGAAGAACAAAAGCAACTACCCCGGAGGGCTAGGATGGGGCACCCGAAATACCCCACTCAAGCCAACGAAGGCTTGAATGGGGCACCCGCATTATTTGGCGAACCATTTTTCGAACCAATACATGCTGCGGACCTGGTAGTCGCGGCGGTGCGCAGGTTGGGAGATGGCGTGGCCTTCGTTGGGGTAGACGACGAACTGGTTGGGGACGCCGAGAGTTTTGAGCGCGTGCCACCATTCGAACGACTGCGGCGCGGGGACTTCGCCGTCGCGATCGCCGACGAGGATGAGCGTCGGTGTCTTGACGTTCTTCACGAAAAGAATGGGTGAGCTTTTGTCGTAGACCGCGCGGTCGTCGTATACGGACGCGCCGAAGTAGGGAATCATCCACTCGTCGATATCGTTTTCGCCGTAGTAGCTGAGCCAGTCGGAGAGTCCGGCGCCGGAGACGATGGCCTTGAAGCGGTTGGTTTGGGTGGGCGCCCACATGCTCATGTAGCCGCCGTAGCTGTGTCCGCGCATGCCGAGACGATCGAGGTCGATGGGGTATTCGCGGGCGAGGGAGTCGATGCCGGCCATGATGTCGCGGAAGTCTCCGCCGCCGAAATCCTTGACGTTGGCCTGGGTGAAGGCTTCGCCCTGTCCGTAGCTGCCGCGCGGGTTGGGACAGAGTTCGAAATATTCCATCGCCGAGAAGGCGCCATCGCTGGGGCTCCAGTAATTCATGCAGGCGGCGGCGGGGCCTCCGTGGACGTGGACGATGAGCGGGTATTTTTTCTTTGCGTCGTAGTTGCGCGGGAAGAGCAGCCAGCCTTGCACGCGAAGGCCATCGCTGGTCCAGTGAACGTTGCGGGCTTCTCCCCAGGCGGGCTTGACGTTGGCGTTGTAGTTGGTGAACTTGTGCCAGTCGCCGATGGGTCCGGCCCAGATTTCGGGCGGCTCCGCGAATGAAGTGCGAATGACGGCGGACATTTTGCCGTCGCGCGCGAGAGAGAGGTGTTGGCCTTCGCCGGCGTAGAAGGTTTCAAATTTCTTGTAGATCGTCTTCATGTCGCCGCCGCGCGTGGAGAGAGTGGCGATGCCGGAGTCGCCGTCGATGTTGGCGGTGAAGAGAAGCTGCGTGGGCGAGGTCCAGGTGAGCCAGGAGGCGGAGGCCTTCATGTCGGGCGTGAGATTGCGGGCTTCGCCACCTGTGGTGGGCACGATGAAAATGTCGCCGCCGGTGGAGCCGAAGTCGCTCATGATGCCTTGGATGAAAGCGATCTGGCGGCCGTCAGGCGAGAAGCGCGGGATGGCGATTTGCAGCTTGGGCTTGAAGACCTCGTGGAGTGAACCAGTGGCGGCGTCGATGGTGTAGAGGCGGGCGATCCACCAATTGTTATCGCCGGAGCCGTGGGCGGCGGTTGCGGCCCAGGACTTTCCGTCGGGCGACCAGTCGTATTCGTAAACGTACATGTTGGCGGGCGAGACCTGGCGGACGGCGCCGGTGGCTAGGTCGACCGTAGTGAGGCGCTGCTCGTAAAAGTGCTCTTCGATGATGCCCTCGGGCGGCGTCATGGGGACGAGAGCGCCGGCGACACGCGGCATGTTTTCGATGAAGAGCACGGCGAGAGTCTTGCCGTCGGGCGAGAAGCGCGGGGTGGAGACGTAGCCGTGGAAGTCGGCGAGCTTGCGGGCGGCGGCGATGGCCGCAGCGTCGGCGAGGTAGAGTTCGGCAGCGGGCTTGTCGCCGGGAAGATCGGCGATGAAGGCGAGGTGCGCGGAGTCTGGGGCCCAAGCGAGGTCGCGGACAGGGAGATCGTTGGGCGCGGCGAAATGCTTGATTGCGGCACGAGGCGCAAGCTCGGAGAGAAAGATGTGAGCGCCATCGGTGTATGCGATCTTGGTGCCGTCGGGTGAAATGGCGACCTGCGCCGCGGCACTCGCGTGGGGCATGTTGTCCCAGATGGAGGCGGCACGTGTGGAGTTCAGGTCTTGCGCGTAGAGAGCGGCGGCAGAAAGAAGAATGATGAGCAGGATGGCACGGCTGCGAATAAGTGAAGACATTTCGGGTTCCCTCGATTGTGTACGAGAGGATAAAGGAAATCTGCGAGTAGGTAAAAGGGAAGAGCGAAGAATGGAAGATTTGGTGAGCGGGAAACTGAAGTTGATTCCTGCGGAGGAATCAGCCGCCGAAGCGGATGGCGGCGCGCTCCCTGGCTTTGGCGGCTTCTTCTTCGCGATTCTTCGGCGGGGCGGTGGTTTCAAGGGAACGCAAGAGGCGGGCGGAGACGGCGGCAACTTCTTCGACCGCGGCGTCGAAGGCGGCCTCGTTGGCCTTGGAGGGCTTGGTGAAGCCGCAAATCTTGCGCACGAATTGAAGCGAGGCGGCGCGGATCTCGTCGTCGGTTACCGGCGGTTCAAAGTTGAACAACGTTCGGATGTTTCGGCACATCGGAGCCCCCACGTGTGACATCAGGTTAGCACGGAGCAGGCTCGGGGCGTGGATTGGGGCGTCACCTGCGGGGGAAGCGGGCGTCACTGACCGTTCGAGCGGTTGTGTGCAGGATGACAGGATCAGCGATCTGCGCGGAGGCTTGCCAGAAGCAGATATTGCGCTCACAGGGGGGATCCGATGGGTTGGATTATTGCGACGAAACGAAATTGGGTGCTGCCGGTTTTCGTTCTGTTCATCGCTGTCGTGACGTGCTTTTCACAAGAGGCCACGAAGACGGGCGAGGCGGCGCAGGCTCCGGAGGCCGGCGAGATCGTCCCGCACAAGGTGTTTCCGGCGGCGAAGATCACGGAAGAGGTCATCGGGGAGATGACGCCGGGGGCGGAGTTCTGGGGCGCGCAGAGCACGGAAGATCATTTGGCATGGGTTGAGAAGGGCAAAGAAGGCAAGCGGATCGTTAAGCTGGACGGCAAACAACTGGGCACGAGCTACGACGAGGTGAAGAACCTGGACTTCAGCACCGACCAGGAACATTTGATCTGGGCCGCGAAAAAGGATTCGAAATGGGTGATCGTGCTGGATGGTGAGGTGAAGTCGAAGGAGTACGGGAAGCTGACGTCGCCGACAATCAACGCCAACGGGAAGCATTTTGCGGTAGGTGCGTGCGAGTTGAAGAAGTGCCGGCTGGTGGTGGATGGCGAGGAGGTCGGGCCGGAGTTCGAAGACATTTCGTACGCGATCTTCAGCAAGGACGGCGCGCACTATGCCTATGGCGGCAAGCAGAACAAGAAATGGCAAATCCTGCTGGATGGAAGGCCGTGGGGGCCAGAGATACAGGGATTCCGTAACTGGTACTTCAGCCCGGATTCGAGCCGGTTGGCGGTTGCGGCGCTGCTGAAGCAAGGGTGGACGTGGGTGGTGGACGGTACACCGGGTCCGACGTACGAGGTTTTGGGATATCTCGATTTCAGCAACGACAGCAAGCATTTTGCTTACGCGGGAGCGGGTGCGAAGTCAGCAATGTTCGGCAAGAACAAGACATTCGGAACATTGGTGATCGACGGGACGGTGGAGAAAACTTTCGAGGGGAAGGGGTTTGGCGGCGGATGGCAGGGAATGTTCGCCGAATACAAGATCGTGACGGGCGTACGGAGCTTCGAACCGGATTTCTACGGACTGTCGGACCCGGAGTACGCGAGCGATGGGACGCTGGTGTATGCGGCGCGGCGCGGTGAGAACGATGTCGCGGTGTTCTTCCAGGGAGAGGCTGGGCCGACGATCGACGACCTGGTGAGCCCGGTGATTATGACCAGCGATGGGAAACATATCGCGTACGTAGGAAAGAAAGGCGAGCAGTTTGTTGAAGTGCGCGACCAGAAGGTGGGGAAGGCGTTTCCGGGGAAACGAGCAATCAGCTTCGTGCCGGTAATCGTTATCAGCGGGGACGGAGGGCGTACGGCGTTCGAGATCGTTCGAGGCGGAAACGTGTTCAAAGGGGGCGGAACGCAGCGTGCGCTGCGCCGGGTGGTGGTGGACGGGAAGGGCGAGGCGGAGTTCGATGCGTACTCGATCAACTATTTCACCTTCAACTCGGATGGAAAGCATTATGCATACGAGGTGATCGGGGCTGCCGGCGATCGCGACCAGGTAGTGATCGACAGCATGGAAGGTAAACTCTACGACGCGATCTTCAAGGGCAGCACGAAGTTCATCCAGGATGATGCGGTGGAATACACGGTGAGGGATGGATCGAAGTTCTACCGGGTTCGGCACAAACTGAACTAAAGGCGAAGATTAACGCAAAGGGCAGAGGGCGCGAAGGAATACTACAACCACGCGCCGGGTTGGGGGATATTACTCGACTTTGTCGAGTTTTACGAAGATGCGACCGTCGGCTTTGATGGTCGAGACATAGAGGGTTACCTCTTCGTTCTCGGTGGAGATGGTTGCCGGGACCATGAAGGCGGGATCGCCGGTTTCGTTGGTTGTCTCCATGGTCTTGCGGAGAACACAGCCGGAGCAATGAACGGTTTTGCCGCAGCCTGCCTGCTCGCGCGAATGCCGGCATTCGACGACGTTGCCCAGGGTGGTGTCAGGTTTTATTTCGCGGGCGGCCGGCGAAACGGCTGCCGCGGTTTTGTTGACAGCGATGGGTTGCAGGGAACTGCCCATGACGAGAATGGGGAACGAGAAGCCGTCAATAAAGGATTGAAGGGATGAGCCTTCGGGCTGGAAGAGTCGTTGGCGGCAAGAGAGACAGATGCCGTGACTTATGGGCGGAAAGCCGTCTCGAATGAGTGAACCACACCAGGCGCACAGGGTCTTCATCGGTACAGGATTAGAATAGAGGGGAGATGGGCGAGGACTGGGTGATGGGGATCACAACGGCATGTGAGGAGCGAGGCGCGGCAAGACGGCTTGTATCCGGTTGTGCTTCACGCTGGAGTGGGTTTGCCGATATGTCCTGAGCCGTCAGCCCCCCAGCTTGATGCGATTGTTTATAGCGCACGCCTGTTCAGGACATGATGAGACATTTAAGATAAAGGCGGAGGCACGATGACTCTGCTACAGATCGATTTTCCCAGTCATGGTCCTTGGGGTGAGGACTTCACAAAAATGGCCAGCGATTTGGCCCACCACTTGAGCAAAACACCAGGCATGGTCTGGAAAATCTGGACCGAAAACAGCCGTACGGGGGACTGCGGCGGCGTTTACCTTTTCGCGGATGAAAGTTCCGCAAACAACTTCCTGAAGGAACACCTGCCACGGCTTGATTCGATGGGAATCAAGGATGTGCGAGCGAAGGTTCTGGACGTTAACGAGGGCCTTTCGCACATCACACGAGCGCCGATCGCGGCTACGGTGGCGAAAACGGCGTAGGGTCGAGTTCGCAGAGAATACGTGGTTGGAGTGAATTGGAGAGCGGCTGAGTTTTGTGACTATTTGCGGTCGCTCCCGGTGCAAGCGAGTTCCTTGGTCATCTTGAGAATGGGTAGTGTGTCGCCACTGGGCAACGGCAGGTCGATTTGTTCGGCCGAATGGTAGCCGTGGCTCCGGTAAAAAGGGACGCCACTCAGGGTTGCTCCCATTTCGCATCGGCGGAAGCCGGCATCCAGCGCGACCCGCTCACAGTGACGCAGGATCATGGCTCCCAGACCTCGGCGTGCCCAGTTGGGATGCACGAAGAATGCGCGGATCCTGGCCGCATCCACGGCTGGATCGAGCAGAGCATCGTCGCGTCCGGGGCGATGATCGCTGCCGTATGGGGTATTGCGTTTGCTCCACCCGCCACATGCGACCGGAATTCTGGTGCCATTGTCGATGGCCTCGACAATGAAGTAGGTGCCATCCTCGACCAGGCGCGAGTCCACCCCAAGCCAGGTGCCGAGCGCCGCCTGCAACTGCCGCTCGGTATAGGCACTGGTCATCAAGCCGTGAACCGAGCAGGCAATTAACTCGTGAAGCGCGGGAATGTCCCCGGCGTGAGCGGCTCGGAGGATAAATTGCGGGTTAGTGGCGGACATCGTCCGGAACCTCTCGCCATTGGACTCAGGTGCAATAAGGTGAGTCGCAGAATTGCTGGGGCGGGTAGCACTGCCCTGCTCTGGATAGATTACGGGATGGCGATTAATGAGATGGTCCGCCGCCGAGTAGGGCACCCTATGCGTCAAAGAAGAGGGCGACGAGCGTCGCCCCTTCGAAGAACCACAGAGTGCGTCTTACTTTCTGATTCCCGCATCGGGAAACACCCAGCCAGGATTAGTGACTATCAGGTGTATCTCCTGAAACGTTCCCTCTCCGGTGATGACTCCGTTTTCGTGTATAACTTCGCCAGTGTCCGTCGTAATCTCAGCGGAAACGCTGCAATCGCTGTTTACGTTGTAGCTTGCCGTGAAGCTATCGTTTCCAGCAGTGCTGGCGAGTTTAAATGTCTCCGAGCCGAAGAAGCTTCCAGTGCCATCAGCATCAAATTTGCCGATGTGAGCGACAGGGACGAAAGATGGGAGAACTGGCGGACCCAGTGAGCCTTGGCCGAAAAGACCATAGTTGCCCTTGATGGTCCTGTTTGAACATCCGGAAACCGGAGTTCTTTTGAGCACTCCGGATTGCACCCGAGCAGCATCAGTATAGGTAATGTAAATCGTCTGGGTCATGCCTTCACCCATGATGGTCCCCATAAACTGGGCGGGCATCGAAACTCCGCTCACGGTGATCTTGCAGTCGGGAGTTACGTCATACGTGCCCGTAATTGTGGCTCCCCACGGAACGACCGAACCGCCAAGGCTGATGGAGTATTTAATGGTCCAGTTGCCCTCACCATCGAAGCTGTGCAGTCCTACAGCGGCCACCGGGTATGGTGGAGTGGGAGCATCAGGGAATGCAACGAACAAAGTGCCCTCCGCGTGGCTCCCGAAATTGCCTTTCACGGTGGCGGGCGAACACGTCTTGCCATTTGCGACCTGCGCTGTCAAGGGAATCGCAACCAAGAGAATCAGTATGACGGCAAATAATCGGTTAATTTTCATCGCGTATCTCCTTCCTTTCGAGAGAGCCGAAAGGATGCCGAACGCCTGAACGTTGCGGCGAGGTTCCATTTTTTGATCGAGGATTCGTCCGAGAAGCTTCGCCTGAAACGGCGTAGAGGGGAAACCGCTTCGATGCGAAGCAGCCACGCGAATTGTAGCACCGTCTGAACTTCGCGAATGAGCGAAATATCAGGGGCTTCCCATAATCTATCCAGCTACCCCGATCAGAATACCAACCGGAAAAGGAGTTTGAACTCGGGTTGTCATTCAGATTAGAAGGGTTCGTAAAGGGGGGGACTGGCGCGCCCGGAGAGATTCGAACTCCCGACCTAATGCTCCGGAGGCATTCGCTCTATCCAGCTGAGCTACGGGCGCGCTCGCTAACATTATAGCAACGGCAAAACCGGAACCGCGGATTTTCGCCTATTGATGCGGAAGGGCATCATTATATGAACGGCAAGCGGGGTGGTAGGCTTATGGAGTTGAGCAACGGAGCAGGGCGTTGCTACTTCTAAGCAGAAGCCGGGGTTGATGGCCGGAAAAGGTCAACATCCCCACCTGAGCCAAAAGAAGGTTTGAATGGGGCACCCGCAGTATCTTGGAGGATGTGATGGAGGGTTGGAAGAAGGCGTTGGTGGTGGGAACGCTTGGGGCGGGAGCGGTGCTGGTGATGACGAGGCGGCGTCCGGCGGGCGCGGTGTTTGCGGCGGCAGGGTTGGCGCTGCTGGCGTCGGAGTATCCGGAGAAGTTCGAGGCGATCTGGGAGAACGCGCCGGAGTACATGAATCGGGCGACACAGATTCTGGGCGTCATCTCGAAGATCAGCGAGCGGTTTGCCGAGGCTGCGGAGAAGCGCAGCTCGGAAGCGTGGCATAGTTTACAGGAAGAGTACGGAGCCTAAGAAACGGCAAAACTGAATGCGGAGTTTTGGGGATTAACGCGGATCAGGAGGGCAGTTTCGCCGCTTAGCGACAATCGGAATCGTTGAGCTATTTGGGCCAGTGAAGGGCTGCGGAGGTGTACTGGGTGTCGGGCGAGCGATAGATGTTGGGCTTGTTGCTGCGGCCGGGAAGAGCGCCGGTTTCCGGCATTACGGCGAGGTGGAACGGCGCAGCGGCGGCGTCGAACTTCACCAGGATGTGATGGGTTCCGCGGTCGAGGTGAAAGACTTCCGAAGTGGTCCGGAGGTCGCGCTGCCCGGTTCGACGGATGGCGGGCTTGCCATCGATGAAGACGACCATTCCGCCGGCGGTTTCAGCATAGAGGCGCCAATCGCCAGCGGTGGGTAGCCAGATTTCAGAAGACGCGTAGTAAATTCCGTTTCCTTTGCGAGCTGCGGGAAGCTCGAATTTTCCCGTAACGAATTGCAGGTTCGACACGCGGTCGCTGCCGTAGCGCGACTTCTTGAGTTGATCGCGCTCGGGCGCCCAGGTTCGGTCGAAATTGGAGGTTTTGCCGAATGGGCCGACGAAGCGAAAGTCGGTCAGCAGGCCGGAATCCTTGGAAACGAGCAACTGGTCGAGATCGTCCGAAGCAGCGGCCTTGATGGTTTGCTGGGCCAGGAGATTCGGGGCAAGGGAAGTAAGGCAGAGCGACAGAATCGCGAGGACGAACCGGCCAGGGCGGAATGTCTTGTAGCGGCGCATGCTTATTTTCGCCTCGACCCGTTTAGGAGTTCCTCCCCGGCGGTTAACACCGTTGGGGAGGTTCTCTCCTGACGATATCCGCTCCCTCCCCGGCACCGCTTCCCCCCAGGAAATTCTGCCAGAAGGGGAGAGAAACATGTCTTATTGGATCAAGGTGGAGGCAGTTTGCACCGGCGTGCGCTGGGATGAAATGGAGAAGATTTCCTAGGTGTCCCGGTAATAAACCTTAGCCCGGTAATGGAACGTGCAGAGCGGGTGACATCTGCTGAGCGGCGGCGTACATCAGATTTTCCGGAGTGTTTGTGCCCCGTTCGACTCCATTGACGATACTTTTTCTTTGGGCGCTCCTGTCGGCGCTGGCGCTGGCGCAGGACCGGCAGCTCATCAGCGATCCCAACCAGGAACTCTATGGCTCATCTTCGTTCGCGCGCGGATACCTGCACGGGTACGAGTGGGGATATCACGATGGCGATCTGGACCTGCAACTGGCACACGAGGTGCAAGACCCGGCGAAAATGAAGGACTACGGCGGAGCGAAGCGCGCGTTCAAGAAGAGTTTCGGCGACCGCGATGCGTTCATCAAGGGATACCAATACGGCTTCCGCGTTGGTTACGGAGATGCGATTAAGGGATTGAGATTCCGCGCCGTCGATAACTTGCGGGAGTTAGCGCAGGACCTGCCGCCGGTGAATCGGGAATCCGCGCCGATTCTTGATCAGGCAATTGTTCGTGGGTATCTCGATGGCGTGCGCTCTGGGCTGCATGATGGCCGTTCCAGGAAGGCCGATTACCGGCCGGATCGCTCAGACTGCCAACTGGCGTTGCGGTTCCAGAAGCCTCCGGCGCAGTTTTATTGCAGCGCATATTCGGTGGGGTATCGGCTGGGATACGCGGATGGATTCCACAACCAGCGGCCCATACCCGAACCGAGACGGATGGCGGGAGAAGAATAAAAATCAATCGAAAAACCGACGACCGGGAGAAGCGAAGAACGAAATGACGAATGTAAGAACGAATGGAGGTTCTTTCAAGCACCCTCCATTTCGTCGTTCGACATTCGTCATTTCGTTATTTTAGGGCTGGACTTTCGGTGAGTCGCGGGTGGCCTCCTTGTCCTCTTCGGCCTTGATTATTCCGCTGTCATCCACGAAGAATGCTCGTTCCGTGGGTGAGATGGTGGTTGGGGTCATCCAAAGGGAATAGGTTTTGGGGGTGCCTCTGAATTTGACGGTGTAGTCGTTGCGCTGCGGACTCAGGAGCCGCTTGGTGAAAGAGCCTTGGCCGACGAGTTCACGTAACGTACTGGCGTACTGGCCACCGTGCTTATGGCTATAGTTCTTTTCGGCATTGACCACCACGCGCATGTACCCCAGGGCCTGGGCCTCTTTTTCGGAACGTGCGGGATCGCCCTTGAACTTGGGCGTGTACGGAGTGCCGGGAGCAGGTGGGGCGCCGATCTGCGCGGCGGCGAGGGTGGCGAGGACTGTTATCAAAAGAGTTACTGAAAAAGCGCGCATTTGTTTCTTCATCGTGGTACTCTCTCCCGCAAGTTAGATGCTGTACGTTCGCGTACCCGAAGGTACATAGTCCGAATGGCCAGTGTCCCTTGAGCCATCGTACCTTTTGCAATCCGGACAATTCAGCATATGCTACCAGCGTTCCACAGGATGACCAGTTATGAAACAAGCAGCTGTCGCCAAGAAACCCAAAATCCGCGTCGCCGTTGTTGAGAGCGATCCCCTTCGGTTCATCGGATTCCGAGCACTTTTTGACGATGAACCCGATTTCGAACTGGCCTCTGCCAGCATTCAAGAGATTGCCACCCGCAGTGACGTCGACCTGATCCTGCTGGGCAGCCGCGGGGGACAGAACCTGTTCGACGTGATGGCCAGCCTGAAGGCCAGCCGTCCCGACCTGCGAATCCTGGTAACCGGAGCGGGCGCCGATGATGAGACGATTTTGAAGGCGCTGGCAGCCGGAGCCAAGGGTTACGTGGACGAAGCGGCTTCGCCGCAGGAGTTTACCACTGCGATCCGTATCGTGAACCAGGGTTCGGTTTGGGCACCACGAAGGGTGCTGTCAACGTTTATTGAGCGCGTTACGGCGTCTCCGGGACGGATTTTTCCGGCTGGCAGGGTAACTTTCACCGACCGCGAAAAAGAGGTTCTGGAACTGCTGGTTGCAGGGCGGTCAAATAAGGAAATAGGGTCATCGCTCGGAATTGAAGAGCGTACAGTGAAAGCTCACGTTGCAAAATTGATGCGTAAGGTAGGTGTGCAGAACAGGATAGCGCTTTCGGTCCACGCCATTACGCATTCGCTGGTCATCTCGAAATAGGTGACGTTAAGACGAGGCGCTGGGCGCGAAAGTACAATGTCCGGCCGTGACTTGTGAGGATTACTGGTTCGGTGGATACTCTCTTCACCTACCACAGAACCTGGGAGACGGGGTTGGGATTGGTAACGAGGGTCACCGATTCCAACCCTTTCACTTTTCCGGGAAAACCACCCCAATCGTGCTTGAACCTACCCAGTAAACGCTGAGTTTTCAACAGCAGCAAACCTTGGGCATCTTTGACTCCATCCGAACGAGTATTATCAGTCGTGAAACCAGGGCGACTAAACTCTTTGCGAAAGAGGCTTCATGAGAAAACTGCTCGTTGTGTTCCTATTGATGCTGCTGGCGATTCCGTTGTTGGCGGACGACCGTGAGAAGGACAAGGACCGGTTGCAGAGCGCAGCACAGGTTCTGGACGACGTAATGTCGGCGCCAGATAAGGGCATCCCGGAAGAGATTTTGGGCGATGCGAAGTGCCTGGCGGTGGTGCCGTCGCTGCTGAAGGGTGGATTCATCGTCGGCGGCGCGTATGGGAAGGGCGTTGCCAGCTGCAAGACCGCGAACGGGTGGAGCACGCCAGCGTTTTTCCGTGTCGAAGGCGGAAGCTTCGGCTTACAGATCGGCGGACAGGCTGTGGATTACATCATGGTCATCATGAATGACCGGGGCATGCAGGACCTGCTTTCAAGCAAGTTCAAACTCGGAGCAGATGCGTCGGTCGCGGCAGGGCCAGTCGGACGCCATGCGGAAGGCGCCACGGACTGGAAGATGCGCGCGGAGGTCCTGACGTATTCCCGGTCGCGCGGCGTGTTCGCGGGAATCACGCTTAATGGCGCGGTGATCAAGCAGGACCAGGACGATACGCGAGCGTTTTACGGCCGCATGGTTCCATTCAAGACACTACTGACGGGCGAGTTCACACCGATCCCGTCGGCGGCATCACCGTGGATAGATGCGCTGCGGAAGTACGCTCCGGCGGCGGTAACGGCGACACCTGCGAAGACGGCAGAGCCGGCCAGTTCGGAGAAGAAGCAGTAGAATTTTGTTCGCCATTAGCAATTAGTGACTACAAGACACTGCAAGACAATGGGGGCCGCTGAAGAGCAGCCCCCATTGTTTTGTCCGACTGGACAACAGCTGAGGTTCAGGATCGCTTTTTGCGGCACGCGTGGAAGGCTGCCCTCCCCGAAGGGCTTTGAGCGTGTGCTCTTGGTGCAGGCGCCTGATACGATAGCGTCGAACTCAGAATGCGCCATCGTCTGGAATATGCTCCGGTCTGGGTGATCGTCCGGATATTCGCGATCCTGCCGCGCCCGGTTGCGCGCGGGCTGGGGATTGCCCTGGCGCACACAATTCGGCTGCTGCACCGGCGGCTGTGGCACGTTGGCATGCGCAACCTCGAACTGGCGTTTCCGGAAAAGCCTCTACCGGAGCGCAAGCGGATTCTGCGCTGCGTGTATACCTCACTGGGCCGGCTGCTGGCCGAATTTACCAAATTCCCCGAGTACACGAAAGAGAACGTCAAGCGGATTGCGGTTTACGAGGGGTTCGAGAATTTTGAGCGTGCCCGGGAGCGCGGCAAGGGCGTCCTGTTTATGACGGCGCACCTCGGTGGTTGGGAGGTCGGCGCCTTCGCGCATTCGGTTTACGGCAATCCGCTTAACGTGATGATGCGAGAGTTGGACAATCCTTACCTGGACCGTCTGGTGACCGGCTATCGTTCGCTGCATGGAAACCGCATGATGTCGAAGGACGACTTCGCGCGCGGGCTGCTTGGGGCGATGAGGCGGGGCGAGACGGTCGGGATATTGATGGACACGAATATGACGCCGCCGCAGGGAGTATTCGTGGATTTCTTCGGCCACCTTGCATGTACCGCGAGCGGTGTGGCGCGAGTGGCGCTGCGAACCGGTGCGGCAGTGGTCCCGGCATTCTCCATCTGGGACAAAGAGCTGCGAAAGTACCGTATTCATTTCGAGCCGCCAATTCCGTTGGCAAACACAGGAGATGACGAGGCCGACGCGATTACGAATACGGCGGCGTTCACGAAGAAGATTGAAGAATTCGTGCGGCGATACCCGGACCAGTGGCTGTGGGTGCATCGGCGATGGAAGGCGCGACCGCCGGGAGAAGGGCCGATTTACTGATTGGAAGATCGGAAGACAAACCACGAAGGACACTAAGGGGCACGAAGATGAAAGTCTCGCAGATTGCTGCGGAGATTGGCGGCAGAGTCATCGGGGATGGTGGGCAAGAAGTCAGGCGTGTTGCGAGCCTTGCGGCCGCGCAGGCGACGGATCTGTCGTTCGTGGAGGATGCCAAGTTCGCCGACGATGGGCGGAGGAGTGCGGCAGGGGCACTGATTACTGCCGAAGCGAGTGTCGAGGCTCTGCAAAGGAGGACGTTGATCGTGGTTCGGAATCCACGACTGGGGTTTGCGAAGGCTGGGGCGTTGCTCGCAGGGGAAGGGAAAGCGTGCACGGGTGTTCACAAATCAGCCGTCCTGGATTCTTCAGCGAGACTTGGCGAAGGAGTGAGCATTGGGGCACAGGCTTTCATTGGGCCGCGTGTGGCGATTGGTCGCAACGCGGTGATCGGGCCGGGATGCGTGCTGCTTGGTGATATTGAAATCGGGGAGGACTGCGAACTGGTAGCGAGGGTGACGGTTTATCCGCACACGAAGATTGGTGACCGGGTGACGGTTCATGCGGGCGCGGTGCTGGGCAGCGATGGTTTCGGATTCGTGCCGGATGAACAGGGGCGCTATCACAAGTTTCCTCAGATTGGGCGACTGGAAGTCGGGAACGATGTCGAGATAGGCGCAAACGCGACCGTGGATCGAGGCGCGCTGGATGCTACGATCCTTTCAGACGGCGTGAAACTCGACAATCTCGTCCACATTGGCCACAACGTGCGGCTGGGCGAGAACGTGGTATCGGCTGCGCAAACGGGGATTTCCGGAAGCTCGGTCATCGAGAAGAACGTTCTGATCGGTGGACAGGTGGGAATTGCCGATCACGTGACAGTCGAGGAGGGAGCCATTCTTGGCGCGCAGGCAGGAATTCCCAGCAACAAGGTCATTCGTGGAAAAGGTGTAGTCTTTTGGGGAACGCCAGCGCGGCCGATTCGCGAGTACCTGAAAGAGCTGGCGGTGCTCGCGAGATTGGTAAAGCGGGACGCTAAACCATAGAGACTTGGGATTGTCACAGCTTCAATGGCTCTGATTGTTGTTGGCGGGCATTCGCGGAATGTGGGGAAGACGAGCGTGGTGGCGGGTCTGATTTCCGCGCTGCGCGAGTGCGAGTGGCTTGCCGTCAAGATCACGCAGTATGGCCATGGGATCTGCTCAGCGAATGGCGAGCCGTGCGATTGCGTGACCGCGGATCACGCTTCTGCAATCACCGAAGAGCGCGACCGGTCGGGAGAGACAGATACGTCGAGGTTTCTCGTGGCGGGTGCGTCGCGAGTTTTGTGGGTGCGGACGCAGCAGGGATTTTTGGCCGAGGCAATTCCGCGTCTCCGGCAAGAGATGGCGAAGGCGCGCAATGTAATCCTCGAGTCGAATAGCGTGCTGCGCTTTGTGCGGCCGGATGTATATATGGTTGTGCTTGATCCCGCCACCAAAGATTTCAAGGAATCGGCGCGTGAGTATCTCGATCGGGCGGATGCGGTGCTGCTGCATGCGGCCGATGGAGTGGCGTGGCAGGGAGTTTCGTTAAAGCCGGTGGCGGGACGGCCGGTGTTTCAGGTGGAGCCGCCGAAGTACGTCAGCGGGGAACTGGTGGATTTTGTGAGGCAACGAATCGTGGCATCGGCCGATCGTGCCATTGAGCCATCGAAAACATGATTTCAGGAAGCGGCGATTGCGACGGCATTGACGCAGTTCTCAGGACATGCCGTGCTCCAAACTACATCGCCCAAGCAGAGCTTGGACGGAGCACCGACGAGTAATTCTCGATGCACGATTTTCAAATCCTCTTCGATCATGGTGAGCGGTCGGATCTGCTGGATCCGGTGTATTCGCCTTATGGGAAGCTGGGATTTCCAGCGCCGCTGGCGGAACGGCCGTGGGTTTATGCCAATTTTGTGCAGACGCTGGATGGCATCGTTTCGCTGCTGGGAGTGAATGCGTCGGGATCAGATATTGCGCAGAGCGAAGAAGACCGGTGGTTGATGGATTTGCTGCGGGCTCATGCGGACGCGGTGCTGCTCGGTATGGGCACGCTGATGGTTGAGAAGCGGCTGGAGCGGCCGCGACCTCGCGGGCCGGTGTTTCGGATCGTCGAGCCAACATTGCAGCAGTTGCGCGCGAAATTGCGGCGAGGAGTTGAACGCAACATTTTTGTGAGCGCGACCGGCAATTTTCAAGTGGCGGATTTTGCGGTATTCGATGGCGACCGCGTAGATAGTGCCATTATCACAACTGTTTCTGGAGCGGAACGGTTACGGCCGCAGCAGGCGACGCATCCGCATGTGAAGATCGTCGTCGCCGGAGACGGGAGCGAGGTCGACCTGAAGGTCGCGATGCGCACGCTTCGGCAGGAAATGGGCATCAAGTATCTGCTGTGCGAGGGCGGGCCGGTGCTTTACGGGCACATGATTCGCGCCGGACTGATTGACGAAAAATTCCTGACGATTGCGCCGATCGATACCGGGCAGGAGATTCCGCAGGAGCAGGAATTCGTGCCATGGAAGCAACCGGCAATTCGACCGACGATCTTTGCCGGAACGGGATTCACCAAGGAAGATGTTGTGCGCTGGCATTGGCTGAGCTGCAGGAAAGTTGGGGATTTGCAGTTCAATCGATATCGGGCGATCAGGTAATCGGGAAATCAGGTGGCCGGCTTTACTGACCCGGTTCCCCGATTTGCCTTCAGGGTCTCAGGACGGGTGGGCCTTCATCTTCGCTGCCGGATGCCTTTTCGGGCAGTGCTGCGGCAGCGCCACGGCGCTGTTCAGTTTTTTTCAGGTCGCGGATAATTTCCTGGCGGCCGTCGCCGGTAAATTCGCGGGCGAACCGCGTCAGGGCCATGGACACCAGGTCGGAGTGGTGGATCTTCTCGAGTCCCTTCTCCCGCGTGATATCCAGCCAAAGTCGATGTACGAGGTGAACGTCTTCGGTCCTCATGCTCGGCGTGTGCGGTCCGATGCGATAGGTATCGACCTCCATATCCGGACGAACAACCTGGAACAACATTTCCTTCTTGGGCTCGGGCATGGCCTCCCAGGCGCGACCGAGGTAGAAGGCCTGTTCCTGGGCGGTCATCTTGCTGGAAAGGCCGGCGACGATGGCGGACGAACCGAGAGCGCTGGCGGTCTGAACGATGGCGGACCAGACATCACGCGCTGGAACGACGAGCAGATCGACGTGGCGGCCAAATCCTTCGGCCACGCCAACAGCACGAGTAAATAGTGTTTGCTCGTAATCGGAGAATATCTGGTCCATCGAGAGGTCGTACTCGGCACTGCCTGGGCCGGTGAGGCGCGCGGCCATGACGACGATGTCGATGTCAAGGGCGGTGTGCGAAAGCACCCACTTGAGATGATTCAAAGTGTTGTAGTCGCGAACCGCAACGAGCACGTTGCCTGGCTTTATGCCGACTGTCTGGTTGTCGACCGTGTCACGGTGGAGCAACTGGAAATGTTCCTTCATCGATGCTTGAGCGTTAGCGAATTTCCGCATGTTGATACGCTCGGAGACGGTGAAGATGATGAGAAACATCACGGTGAAGGTCAGGCCGGCCACCGTCGCGATCGACTTCGTCATCAGGTTCGTGACCGCTGTGCAGAAGAGCACGAGGAAAACCGAACCGAGACCAATCGGTAGCTCCACGCCGGCGATGGTGATGTTCGGCGGCATCTTCCAGCCGCGTATACCTTTGAACTTGAAGCGCAACACCAGCATGGAGAAGCTGTTGAAGGTGAAGCTCCAGATGACGCCAAAGGCGTACGCTTCGCCCAGGGTGTAGACGTCGCCGCGGCTGCCGACAATCGTGAGAATCTGAAGGATGACGATGAGATTGATGATGCGATAGCTGGTCCCGTATTTCTTGTGCGGCTTGCGGAACCAGTCAGTGAGTACACCGTCTTCGGAGATTCGGTTCAGGACTCCATTGGCGCCGATGATCGAGGTGTTGATGGCTCCCGAGAGCATCAGGAATCCGACGAGAACGACGAAGACCTGGAATGCGAGCCTGATAGAGTGCGGGCCCACGAAGCTCATCGCCAAACCGCTGATGAGATTGTCCTTGTAGACCGTGGTCCGAAGAGCGTCGGGAACGATCATGACGCCGAACAGTGAGATCAAGCCGGTGAAGAGGAAGCTGTAGATGCCAATGATGATGGCGGCTTTCTTCAGGTTCGTGAGCTTGGGATGCGCCAGCTCACGGTTCACCTGCGCGAGCGTCTCTTCGCCGCTCATGGCGAGCACGGAGTGACCAAAGGCTATCAGAACCCCGAAAAGACCGAAGGTCTGTGCCCAGTTCGTGTGCTTGATGAATCCGAGGGCCTCGGTGCTGAAATGAAGATTCGAGGGGATCGGCAGCGGCGGAAGTTGCGAGCCGCGTATCCAGATGGTTACGACTGACCAACCGAGCGCGACCACCACCATCACGGTGACGATCTTCATCACGTTGAGAGCCTTTTCGCTGCTCTCTTCAATGCCCATGGTGTTCTGCCACCAGTAGTAGAGGGTCATGATGATGGCGAACACGAGGGCAGAGGCGTTCTCGTTGATCTGGAAATTGAACGGGAAGAAGCCGTGGACGTGGGCGGTGTGGAACAGGGAGTTGATTAGACCGCCGATGTAGTGGCCGGCGGAGACACCCGAGATCGGTCCGGTGAGGATGTAATCGAACATCAGGGCGGAGACGCTGACTTTTGCCAGGCCGCCGCCGAGGGCCTCTTTGACGACACGGTATACGCCCCCGCGAACGAACATGGAACAGCTCTCCACGTAAACCGCGCGCACGGTAAACGCGAAGAGCATGACGCCGATGATGAACCAGGGGGCCGCCTTCCCGACCGCCTGTTCGGCGATGGGGCCGGCGTAAAAAGCGGAGGAGCCGAGGTCGTTCAGGACGATGGCCGCTGCTCTCCAGAAGGAGATAAAGGTCAGCATCACCGACGTCGCTACGACGATGCGAACTCTCTGCTTTCCGGGAGAGGATGGCTGGGAAGAATCGGGCATTTAGACTGTTGAAAATCCGCCACTCAGCGGAAGGGGTCCAAGTCTGCGAGTTTAAAGCCTGAGTGGTCGGCAGTCAACGATGCGGATCAGGACAGGATGGTCTTCACGTCTTCAATGAAGGAGAGAATCAGAACCGCGGTCGAGCCTATAAGGCCGACTACAAAGAGTCCTTCGATGACGTCGAGAAAACCTGTAACGAATATTGCGGCAACGTGCATATGACCAATTAGAGAGCGTGCGGACGAGAAAGTAAATCACACGAAGGTAAATCACACGATGGTGCCGTTCGTGTAACGCAAAGATTTGCAGGCGTTTGTTACACTTGCGCTGATGCGACGCGTCCATCCCAGCGCATGGTTGCTGGCCATCAGTTCTGGCATCCTGCAGATCCTCGTCTTCCCGACACCGGATCTCACATTCTTGTGCTGGGTGGCACTGGCCCCGCTGATCTACGCAATCCTGCGGGCGCGCGAAGTCGATGCGACGGTTCTGCTGGAATCGCAGAGTCCCTCCTTTCTCATTCCCGCAACTCCCAAGCAAGGATTCGTACTCGGCTGGACGTGCGGGGTGGTCTGGTACCTGGGAACGTGCTACTGGGTGTTCCATGTAATGCACCTATATGGCGGCCTGAACCCGTTCGTATCCTTCCTGCTGCTGATCCTGTTCTCGTTGTACCTGGGATTGAATCACGGCATTTTCGGTGCGCTATTGGCGTGGGCAGGGCAGGCCAGAGCAGGCTTCAGCCGGAGAGCCCTGGTCCTGGCGCCGTTTCTGTGGGTCACGGTGGAGTTGATTCGGACGTACGTTGTCGGATTCCCGTGGGACCTGCTCGGGACGGCACAGGTGAACAATATTCCGCTTAGCCGGCTGGCAACAGTGACGGGGGTTTACGGGCTCTCGTTCGAGATCGCGCTGGTGAACACGGTTTTCGCGGCGACCTTCCTGGTACATAAGACCAAACGGAAGGCGATGATCGCGGCGGCACTGGTATCATCCGTCGCATTGCAGACGGAGCAGTTCGTCAAGTTCGATCCCGCGCCGACCGAAGCCAATGCGCTGCTGGTGCAGCAGAATGTGCCGATTCGCGAGGAATGGACCGCGGCGGAGTACGACAGGTTGCTGGCCAATTTGTCGGACATTAGTATTCTGCCGAAGGAGGCCCAAAAAGACGCAGGCCTGATTGTCTGGCCGGAATCTCCAGCACCGTTCTTCCTCAACGATCCGCAATTCGTGAACACGATCGCCGATGTGGCCAGGAAGTCAGATGCGTACGTCATTGCTGGAAGCATCGGGGTACATCCTCGACGGAGCAACTCTTCCGAGAATATCTACAACTCGGCGGCGCTGGTCAGCCCACAGGGCGCAGTGGTGGCACGCTATGACAAGGTGCACCTGGTGCCGTTCGGAGAGTACGTTCCGTTTGCCAGCGTGCTTAGGTTCGCCAAGTCGCTGACCGCGGAAGTGGGAAACTTTGTGCCTGGGACGTACCGGGCGCCTCTCACGGTGGATGGGCAGCGCGTCGGCGTGTTCATCTGCTACGAATCGGTCTTTCCGGGTGAAGTGCGGCAGTTCGCGGAACGCGGGGCCGATGTGTTCGTCAACATTTCGAACGATGGCTGGTTCGGCAACACCGGTGCGCCCTGGCAGCACCTGAACATGGCGCGGATGAGGGCGATCGAGAACGATCGCTGGCTGCTGCGCGATACGAATACGGGGATTACGGCTGTCGTCGATCCACTGGGGCGCGTTGTGCAGTCGTTGCCGCGCAACAGGCGCGGCGTCCTAAAGGCCGGCTACGGGCGCGAAACAGGCACCACTTTCTACACGCGCTACGGCGATTGGTTCCCGATACTGTGTGCGATAATCAGCATAGTCGGGCTGTTCTTCCGCTTCAGGGAACGAGCGGATGTGACGCAGCCACAACCGGTGTAGAGATGCAGGTCCCTCGACTTCGGTCGCGAGCGCGCCAACAACGCGCGCAAACAAAACCTCGCGACCTTCGCTCGGGATGGCGAAAGTTGGTTGGAGAACTTAAGGAATGGAATCCAAGTACACGACGGAAGAGCTAGAACAGCAGTATGCCGCGCTGAAAGACAAGGTGCGCGAGCTCCGGGAGTATCTTTGACGCGCCCAAGGTGCGCGCGCAACTCGACGAGGTCGAGAAGAAAGTAAACGATCCGAACTTCTGGTCCGATCCTGAAAATTCCCAAAAAGTGATGCGCGAGCGCAAGCGCCTGGAAGACGCTTTGTCGACCGACAAGGAACTGGTGCAGCGCAGCGAGGACATCGGTGCGTTCTTCGAATTGGCCCACGAGGGCGAGGACGTCTCCGAAGAGCTGAAGAAGGAACTGGACGCTCTGCGCGGGTTGGTCGAGAAACTCGAAACACAGACGCTTCTCTCCGGTTCACAGGATGCGGCAAACGCAATCGTTACGATCCATCCAGGGGCGGGCGGAACCGAGTCGCAGGACTGGGCCGAAATGTTGATGCGCATGTACCTGCGATGGTGCGAGCGCAAGGGCTTCGAAACCGTGTTGAACGACTACCAGGCGGGCGAAGAAGCTGGCATCAAGTCAGCGACGTTTTCGATTACCGGCGAATACGCGTACGGGCTGATGGTGAGCGAAATCGGCGTGCACCGGTTGGTCCGCATCTCGCCCTTCGACCAGGCGGCGCGAAGGCATACCTCGTTCGCGAGCGTGTTCGTCTCGCCGGAAATCGACGACAGCATCGACATTGTCGTCAAGCCGGAAGAGATTCGTATCGATACCTTCCGCTCCGGTGGCAAGGGCGGACAGCACGTCAACACGACGGACTCGGCAGTGCGGATTACGCATTTTCCGACGGGGATTGTCGTGAGCTGCCAGAACGAGCGCTCACAGCACAAGAACCGGGAGCGGGCGTTCAAAATCCTGCGGTCGAAGCTGTACGAGTACGAACTGGAGAAGAAGAAGGAAGCGAGCAAGCAGATTGAGGACGCGAAGCTGGACATCGCATTCGGGTCGCAGATTCGGTCGTACGTGTTGCAGCCATACCGGCTGATAAAAGATTTGAGGACGCGTTATGAGGTCGGCGACGTGGATCGTGTGCTGGATGGCGATCTCGACGGGTTCATACGGGCGTATCTGCTGATGAGGCGGGAGCAGAGAGGACAGTGAACGCGGTGGTAATCGGAAGATCGGAAGAGCAAATCGTGCGGAGCAGAGATGAATGCTAGTGTCCATTCTGATAATTTCGGCTCGACCCGACAGGCCGCCCTGGTCCGCGGACGACGGCTGGAATATCTGACCGTTGGGTGGAATTCGCTCGAGGCGATTGCATCGATTGTCGCTGGACTTCTTGCCGGGAGCATTGCTCTGGTTGGCTTTGGATTGGATTCGGTGATCGAGACGTCTTCCGGTGCGG
This sequence comes from Terriglobia bacterium, assembly GCA_032252755.1. NCBI lineage: Bacteria > Pseudomonadati > Acidobacteriota > Terriglobia > Terriglobia bacterium. The sequence continues at coordinate 52,281 of JAVUPY010000086.1, read as the reverse complement.
CGTTGCTGTGGCGATTGAGTCATGCGAATGAGCGGAATGCTGACACTCGCGAACGGGCCGAGCGGGTTGCGCTAAGAATTGTAGGGGCGAGCTTTCTCGCGCTCGCAGCATACGTCGGCTACCAGGCAGCGAAGGACCTTTGGACGCGGGAAGTGCCCGAGCACAGTATTCCCGGAATCATTATTGCTGCGCTTTCTCTGATCGCTATGCCGCTGCTGGCGCGCGCAAAACGCAAGGTCGCGCGCACGCTGAACAGCAATGCTCTCCACGCCGATTCGCGGCAGACCGACCTTTGTGCCTATCTTTCGGCGATTCTGCTGGGCGGTTTACTTTTGAATTTCCTGCTGGGATGGTGGTGGGCCGATCCCGTCGCGGGACTTATCATGGTTCCAATTATTATCCGCGAAGGGATCGAGGCGCTGAAGGGCGATCCGTGTGCGTGCAATGCGTCCATCGAAGTTTTGGGAACTGTCCCACCCTTCGCGTCAGAAGCGGACGCGAAGAATGGGGCACCCGGGTGTGGATGTAAGCAGGAACGGCACGGCTGAAGCCGTGCCCCTTCAAACATGGAAGCGCGGCATCTGAGTCAAAAATTCGAGCAGGCATTTCAACTAGCCTTCGAACTGCACCAGACGAAAGGGAAGCAGGGAAGGAAAGGCAAGGACACGCCCTACGTGTCGCACCTGATGGCAGTGGCGGCGTTGGTACTGGAGTTTGGCGGCTCAGAAGAAGAAGCGACGGCGGCGCTGCTGCACGACGCGGTTGAGGACCAGGGTGGGCAAAGGACGCTGAAGCTAATCGAGGAGCGCTTCGGTCCCAGGGTCGCGAAGATCGTCGCGGACTGCAGCGACTGCGAGGGCGATCCGAAGCCCGCGTGGCGAGAGCGAAAACAAAAGTACATCGAGCATCTTCCAGGGGTTTCCGAGAGTAGTCGCCGCGTGTCGCTTGCGGACAAGATTCACAACGCTGGAACGATTTTGCGGGATGTGCGACATCACGGCACGAAAACGTTTGAACGCTTCAGCGGAAAACGTAACGGGACGCTCTGGTACTACGATGCGCTGGCGCGGGCGTTCCTGGAGCAAAAGCGGGACGAGATGGCCCGGGAACTGGACCGTATTGTGAACGAATTGTACGCGGCGGCCAACGAAAAGCGCCCGAAAGAACTGGCATTTCCGGAGACCTAACCCATGGGCCACATGCTGGACCTGATTAAACAGTCTGCCGTGCCGGCGAACCTGCTGCGCTCGGCCTCCAAAGGGGCATTATCACTTCCCGCGCCGGAGATGATCGAGATATTGGTTCACCTCAGGCATCACCCGATTGTGGGCGAGCAGGCGCGGATAACGCTCGCCGGGTGGGATCTGAAGCAGGCCGAGGCAATCGCAGCGGATCGGGCGACGCCGGTGGAAGTTCTCGAATATTTCTTTGATCCAAAAAATCTGAGGCCGCAGTTGTTCCTGGCGCTGCTGGGAAATCCTTCGCTGCCGGAAGAGCGGATACAGGAGGTTGCGGAAAGCGCTTCGCGCGACATGGCAAAGGTGATGCTGACGACGCCGCGGGTTCGTGGCGCGGAGAGAGTGTTACGTGCCCTGCAAAAGAATCCGCACCTGACCGTCGCAGAGCATGAGGACATCAAAGCCGCGCTGGGAGGTTCGGCGGCGCCGAGCGAAACGGAACCGCTGGAAGATTTCGAAGAAACGCCGGAGATGCGGGAATTCCTCGAGAAGCACAGGGCGGAGATCGAGTCGGCGGAGAACGACATATTCCAGCTCTATCGGCCGGAAGGCTTGGATCCGGACGACCTCGACGACTTGCTTGGGCTGGCGAAGATCGACTGGAAAGACGAGAAGGCGACGCACAAGGCCGCAGACAAGCACGCGAATCCGGAAGACGAAAAAAAGCTTTCGACGCTGCAGAAACTGGCGCGCATGACCGTTGGCGAGCGCGTTCAGGCGGCAATGAAGGGGAACAAGGACGAACGATTCATCCTGATCCGCGATGGTGCGAAGGTTGTGGCGCTCGCGGTGTTGGAGTCGCCGAAGGTGACCGATACCGAGGCGGAGATGTTCGCCTCCATGAAGAATGTGCAGGAAGCGGTGTTGCGCGGCATTGCGGCAAAAAGGAAGTACATGAAGAACTATGCGGTCATCCGCGCCCTGATCAATAACCCAAGAACGCCGCTCGATTTGGCACTGCCGCTTATGCCGCACCTGCTCGTGATGGACTTGAAGCATCTTTCGATGAATAAGAACGTCAGTGATTTGCTGAGGAAGCTAGGGCTCAAGATGTTTCGGGAAAAGAGCCAGTCGAAGAAAGAGTAAGACAGGGAATGTCGAAATGACGAATCTCAGAATGACGAATGAACTGCATTGACGATTGAAACCCGAAAAAATACCGACAGTGCAGTTCAATCGCCCAATGAGTCAATCGTCAATGCCGTTCAGAACTGGGCCTGGGCTTCGGCTTTGGCGGCGCAATCGGGACAGAAGGTCCAATCCTTGAGGTCGATCCATTCCACCGCGTGGGATGAAGCCATGACGCAGCGGTAGTCCTGGCAATGAGTGAGTTCGAGAGTGTGGCCAAGTTCGTGGATGCATTCGGTGAGAAGACGTCGCCCGAGAAGGGGTAAGTCGGGCGGCAGTCCATAGAACTCCTGGCGAAGGCGGTGGTAGGAAACGACCGAACAGGCGCCGCCGAGTTCGGCTTCGCCGAAAACGAACGTCAAAATGGGGATATAGAGGTCGACGGGCGTGACGCCGAGCATTCGCCAGGTACTGGGTTGCACGAAGTCATGCAGGCGCTCCAGTATCTCGCTGGAGTGGAACTGGTCGCGCTCCGGGTGAAACGCGAAGCCTGGGTCCAAATGCGGGTCGACGATTTCGCAGGGAATGCGAAAGCCTTCGATGAGCTCCTGGCGTAGCCATTCCAGCAGCCCTGGATCGACATTTCCGATCGGCAGCAGGTTCAGGGCTTTCATCGAGTCTCTACGATGTCTTTTTTCCAGCCGTACTTCTTCAGCTTGTGATGCAGTGTGACGCGGTCGATGTCGAGCATTTCAGCGGCGCGCGTTTGGTTTCCGCCACATTCCTCGAGCACTCGCAGGATGTGTGTACGTTCCATTTCATCCAATGTCTTGCCCTGAAAAGCTGAACTAACGGATGAACCATTGACCTTGGCGAGCGTGAAGTCCTGTTCGCGAAGTTCGGGTTCCTGCGCCACGACCATGGCGCGCTCGACGGCGTTTTCCAGTTCACGGATGTTGCCCGGCCAGGCGTGAGCCTGCAGAATATCCATCGCCCGCGGTGACACACGAGTGATGCGCTTGTTCATCTCCTTCGAGAACTTGCCAACGAAGTGATTGACGAGTAACGGGATGTCTTCCCTACGGTCGCGCAGCGGCGGCAGTTCAATGCGGAAGACGTTGAGGCGGTAAAAGAGGTCGGGGCGGAACTTGCCTTCTTCGATTAGCTGCTCAAGGCTCTTATTGGTCGCCGAAACGATGCGGAAGTCGACCTTGATCGATTGATTGCCACCGACGCGAACGATTTCGCGCTCCTGCAAAACGCGCAGCAGGTCGGTCTGCGTTTTGAGACTGATGTCGCCGATCTCGTCCAGGAATACGGTTCCGCCTTCAGCGATTTCAAACTTACCCTTCTTGCGGTACTGCGCTCCGGTGAAGGCACCTTTTTCGTGGCCGAAGAGTTCGCTTTCCAGCAGAGTCTCGGTGAGCGCGCCGCAGTGAATTACAACGAGCGGGTGAAAGCGCCGCGGGCTGGCATAGTGGATGGCGCGTGCGACCAACTCTTTCCCGGTGCCACTTTCGCCGGTGATGAGCACCGTGGCGTCGGTGGGTCCGACGGTTTCGATGGCTTCGAAGACGCGCTGCATGGCCGGACCCTGGCCGACGATTTCGGATGGGCGGGTGGACTCCGCGACCTGTTCTTTCAAGCGAACGTTCTCGCGCTGCGCATTGCGATGCTCGAGCGCCCGGTTCACGAGGTGCGCGATCTCGTCTGGATCGAGCGGTTTGGTCACGTAGTCATAGGCGCCATTTTTCAACGCGGCTATGGCGGTTTCGACCGAGGCGTAGCCGGTCATCATGATGCAGATGACATCGGATTCGACCTCGTGAATGCGGCGCTGCAATTCGATGCCGTCTGTGCCGCGCATCTTAATGTCGAGCAGTGCGACATCCCACCTGCGTTCAGCGAGGCGAAGCAGGGCCTCATTGGCGTTTTCGGCGGTACCGACGTCGAATCCCTCTTCGCGAAACCACTTGCTGAGGGAATCGCGTACGCTCAATTCGTCATCTACGATCAGCAGATTTCCCTTAATGTCACTCACGTTCCTGGCTCCTGCGCTATTCCGTGCCCACGCCTGCCGCAGTTAGCAGACGTGGGTCTTTAACGAACCAGCGCGTTTCCGGCGGCGGCGACGGCCGCAGCCTCGCTGACCCGTGCATCGACGGGTAATGTGATACGAAAAGTTGTGCCGTGTCCCGGCTTCGATTCGACTTCGATCTTGCCGCCATGGCGGTCGACAATGCCTTTGCTGATGGCGAGGCCAAGGCCAACGCCCTTGCCCACTTCCTTGGTGGTCAGGAAGGGCTCGAATAGATTGCGCAAAACGCTCTCCGGAATCCCGGTGCCATCATCGCGAACGGTGAGCTGGATTTCGGTTTCGTTGAGGCGCGCGCTCTTCAGCCATAGATTTCCGCCATGCGGCATGGCGTCGATGGCGTTCATGCAGAGCGCAAGCAGGACCTGTTCGATCTGCGCGGCGTCGCAATAAACGGTCGGGAGATCGGTTGCGAGTTCGGTTTGCAACTGGATGGCAGCTAGTTCCGACTTGTGCTCGATGAGCCTTAAGCAGCGCTCAACGATGGTGTTGACGTCGGCTTTCTCGAGACTGATGGGTGAGGTTCGCGAGAAGGTGAGCAGGTTCTTCACCAACTCGCCGCAGCGACGGCTTTCCCCGGCGATCAAGTCGAGCGAATCGAGGGCTTCTTTCTTCCTGGCTTCCGAGTCGATGCCTTTTTCGAACCAACGCCGGATGAGCTTGGCGTAGGTGAGAATTCCGGCGAGCGGGTTGTTGATTTCGTGCGCGACAACAGCGGCGAGCTTGCCGATGGCGACCATGCGCTCAGCCTGGAGCATCTGCTCGTGCGCGCGACGTAACTCGCGCGTTTTCTCTTCCACGCGCTCTTCGAGTGTTAGCGCCCAGGAAGTGATTTCCTGCCGTGCGACGAACAGTTCGTAGCTCATGGAGTTGAACGAGGACGAGAGTTCGCCGATTTCGTCGTTTGATGTGACGTCAATCTGGTAGCCAAGGTCTCCGTCGCGTAAGCGGTCGGTGCCGTGCTTGAGCTTTTTGAGGGGCCGGTGAACGATTTCCCAGATAAACAGGAAGCTCAGGACGGCGATGACGATGGAACCGGCTACCGTGTAGGCGGCGAGTATCCTGCTGCCGTGGGCATTGTCGGCGTCGGCCTTGGCGAGGGAGAGACTGGTATCGAGCACACCCAGTATTTGCTGGTTGGGCGGATGGGCGTGGCATTCGGCGGATGAACAGGTCGCATTGTTCTCGATAGGCGTGATGATGCCGAGAACACGGTCCTTGTTCGACGCGCGAAAGATGCGGAAACGGTCGGGCCGATTGAGCCGGGTGAGCGGCTGAGCCTGCGCGTGGCATCCGTAACAGGCTTCGGCGCTCTTGTCCACCATCTGGTTCACTTCGTCCGGGTCGGTAGAAAAGCTGATCCGGCCTTCCTTGTTGATGATGCGCAGGTGGACGACGCCTGGCTGATTAGCCATCGTGCCCATCATCTCGTAGAGGCCGCTGCGGTCGTTGTGCATCATGTAAGAACTGGTGCTGCGCTTGATGACTTCACCCATGCCCTCGGCCGAGGCAAGCGTTTGCGCTTCGAGGTCCTTGCGATGCAGGCGAATGTTGAGATATCCGAGGGCTCCGAAGGTCACGATGAGGGTGACAGCCAACAGCAGCAGGAGCTTCGCGCTAATGCTGTTGGTGATGTCGCTCCAGTGGAGTTGGAACTGGGACTCCAGCTCGGAGAGCTCGTGACCCTGCGGCTGCCATTTACGGGGCGTCGGAACGGTCTCCTCGGCCCCGTGCTTTGTGTTCTTCGAATCGGATTCAGTCTCCGACATTGGTCATCACGGCGGATGCGACCGGTACCGCCACAACCTCTTCGGCCGCGGCCTCGTGCTCCTTTTCGTCCGGGAAGATGGGCAGGTACTTTGCCGCAAGTCCGAACAGGGCAAAACCGCCGGCAACGATCATCGCGGTGATGGCAAACTCGGTCCATTTGGGCAGATAATGCCCGCCCGCTGTGCCTTCCATCCCGGTAATGCTGACGTTGAGGCGATTGGTGATGAAGCCCAGCACAACCAGTACGGCGGTGAAGTAAAGACCGCCGGGCGAATTGCGCACTTTCTTGATGGACAGAAGAACAATAGGAGCAATCATGGCCATGATCGCTTCAATCCAGAACAGGTACATCTCGTAGCCGGGTAGCAGGATCTGCTTCAACAGGCCGCGATGCAGGAGATCTTCAAAGCGAAGGATCGTGTAAACCCAGAGCACGACCCAGAGCACGCGTCCAAGCTCTCGCAGGATGGGAAGTTCAAGTTGACGATGGAAGTACTTCGAACTCATCGAGGACTCGAAGATCGTCATCGCCAGGCCTACCGCGATGGCCGAGATGAAGAAGAAGGCCGGCAGCAGTGAGCTATACCAGAAAGCATGGAGCTTCGTCGGCATGATGAGGTAGAGCGTGCCAAGCGAAGACTGGTGCAGCGTTGAGAGGATCACGCCGAGGATTACGAGTGGAATGAGAACCGCCTTGACGATCTTCAGCGGTCTCTCAAGTTTGAAGCGCTCAAGAACGATCGGCGAGAACTCCAGCGAGAGAACCGTCGTATAGAGCATGACGCAATACGCTACCTCGAACATTACCGAGTGGGGATTGCGCATGATCAATGGATGCCAGATGTTGTAGGGCTTGCCGAGGTCAAAGATCAGCGCGAACGACACCAGTACGTATCCGAGGAACGCGGTAAGGACCGTTGGCCGCACGATGGAGTGCCAGCGCTTGATGTTGAGGATGTGGACAGCGGCCGTGAGGGTGAAACCGCCCGCGGCGAGCATCACGCCGCAAAGCACGTCAAAGCCCACCCAAATGCCCCAGGGGAATTGGTCGGAGAGGTTAGTGGCGGCGCCGAGGCCACGCGTGAAACGAATGACTGTCGCGTAGAGGCCGAGAACCATGATCACAGCGAAGATGAATTTCCAGAACGTGAATTTGAATTTCATCGCTTACCTCCCTCCCGCTTTTCGCTCTTCTTTGCTTCTTCTTCGGCTTCCGCGGCGGCAACTTCTTCGCGACGGTGGGTGATCCACCAGACACCACCGAGCATTGCGCCGCCCAGGGGAACGAAATCGGGGATGCGCGAGAGCACGCGGTAGGTGTACATCGGCAGGGGATCGGTCGGGAGCTTTGCCGGGTTGAGGCCGAACTCGGCGAATTGCACGCTGGAAAGCATGATGACGCTGGTGCCACCGACTTCCTCAATTCCGAAAATGTGCGGAACGTAGTTCGACGGGTTGTCGTGGAGGCGCTGCTGGGCTTCCTTGATGAGTTCGGCACGATCTCCAAACTTGGTTGCGCCGGTGGGGCAGGCTTCGGCACATGCGGTGGGCCGGCCATTGTCAACCCGATCGGGGCACATGATGCACTTTTCAATCTTGGGTATGACCTTTCCCCACTCGTACTTCGGAACACTGAATGGGCAGGCGACCATGCAATAGCGGCAACCCATGCACTTGTTAGCGTCGTAAACCACCGGGCCGAGCGCGGTCTTCTTGAGCGCTCCGACCGGGCATACAGAGGCGCAGGCGGGGTCTTGGCAATGCATGCAGAGACGACGAAAGAACTTGTCGCCCTTGGTCATGATGGCTGTGAACTTATGGTCCGATGTGTATTCTTCCGCTGCGATCTTGTCGTCGTACGGCAGCTTGTTCTGCTGCGCGCAGCCGGCCTCGCACTGTTTGCAACCGATGCACATGGTTGCGTCGTATAGGAGTGCTTTACTCATAGACTCTCCGCCTGGGATGGCCGATCGGGACTAAACGTCGGCTCATCGAGTGAGCTGGAATGAGATTGGAATAAATGTGCTGCTGGGTACCGAATGAGATTCAGGGTGGGGCTCGGAAGGCATTGCGGATTGTCGGTGGTGCTCAAGGATACTCGGGCCGGAGCGGGGAAGACATACGCGTCGGGCTCAGTTCCGCGGCGCACCGCCAGCGGGTTTACCGCCTGCCGGTTATCGTCATGAATCAGGCGAAAGCTGGGCTGCATTGCTCACCTTTTCTCGTTGTCGTTACGGACCAATTCCTCCGCATTGACGATCACTGCTTCGTTTTGACCGGAATGCACTTCGAACAACGAAGTGCGACTGTGGGCGCCAGGAGCAAACGAAGCGGGTGAAGCGAGAAAAAGGATGATGAGAACATTCGTTATGAAAATCCCGCATCGCGCCTCCTGATAAAAAATGCCCTTAAATGCCACAGCGGTCGCAAAGGCTTAAGAGCTTTGCAGACCGCCCGATTTATTGCGTTGAAAACTGCATCACTGCAACTCCAAATTCGCGAGATTGCAGCACTTAGGAGTGTGAGATCGTACAAGTGACGTCGCAGTGACCCGTGTCACCCTGAGTCGTGAGCCTTGATTCGTGCGCGTGTGTTGAAAATCTCAGCGAGAAAAAACGGGATGATGGTTAGATCGTGCTGAGAAATGCAATGCGGGGATACCGAGAGGTTGCGGGATGTTGCGAAAAGCTACTGCGAGTTGTGACAAAAACTGCGATAAGCCCCAGCCTCTCGGCTCCGTTCATGAATGCGACGACAACGGTCAGCAGGATGACGAGAGTCCCGACAAAGAGAAACCCGGCCGCAATGGCCGGGTCAAGGACGAGTCATGAAATCATGAGCCTATCAGGCGTTCAAGTGCGGGCTTGTTCTTGATCAAAAGTGTGGAGCCCTTGAGAACCGCGATCTGCTTTTTGCGGAAGTCCGCAAGAGTCCGCGTTACGGTCTCTCGCGACGTGCCGATGATCTGTGCGATCTCTTCGTGTGTAAGGGCAACCTTGATGCGCATCCCCTCCGCATCGGCGCCGTCGCCGTGTGCCCATTCCAGAAGCAGGCGGGCGAGGCGTTCGGGGGCGGAATGAGAAAGGCCGAGCGAACGGATCTGCTGGTAGGCGGACTGGCAATCGCGACTGAGGTGCTGGGCGGCCTTGAGGCAGGCATCGCCATGCACCTGGAGGAAGCGCAGGAAATCGTCGCGCTTGATGAAATTAAGTTGGCAAGGCTGTCCGGTTTCGGCGGTGATTTCGTACGGCGTGCTCGAAACCGTGGCATGGAGACCGAGGACCTCGCCGGGCTGCGCGATTTTCAGGATCAAGGTCTTGCCATCGCTGGATGTCGTCGAGAGTTTCACCCGCCCTTTACAGAGCATGTAGATTCCGCGCGGCGACTGACCCTCCACGAAGAGGACGGCGCCAGCCGGATATGCGGCGGTGAATTTGATTTTTTCGAAAGCTTCAAGAGAAGTCTTGGGCAGGCCGCAGAAAAACGCATCCGTCCGCAGCTTGCAGATCAGGCAGTTCTCAACGAGTTCCAGGCCGTATGGCGCTCCCACAGTGCCTCCCGTTACTTAGATTTTATCATCCGCCGCCGGACTCAAATTCTCGACTTTGCCCCGGAAAACCGCTCCACGGGCCCCTATGCTGCTGACTTATATCACAAAAGGGTTGTGACGCCCATTACAGAGATGGGGTAGACGGCTCACAGACTTTGGGTCGATGGCTCCGCGAGAATGCGCAAACTCGACCAAGGGCGAGGGCTGCCGGTCACATCGTCGCGTGACGCAGTTGGGCGCAGCCGGGATGGTGAAACATCCCCTTCGCTGTTCGGTTGTGCCTGACGGAGGCCGGAGTGTATCCCGGCCAGGGAGCGCGGTCTAATACATGATTTCGACCCTCTTTAACCGGCCGGACCTGCCATCGTCCTCGATCGTTTTATACCTGCTTATTTACTTGCAGTCCTCCTGCTGCAGAAAGCTGTTCATAAGAAAAGGCCTTATCCCCCAGGCATTATCAAACGGCCCGCGGCTGAGATACAGGAGGTCTCGCCGAAATGAAGCGACACTTGACGTTCTTCAGCGCCATATTGGCGCTGCTTTTGATCCCCACAACTTTTCTCTGGGCGCAACAGGCAGCTCAGACTGCTACCACGGGCGGTCCCGTCACACAGGACCCCCTGGTTCGTGTTCTTGTAGAGAAAGGCGTAATCACCTCTGACGAAGCCCGCTTTATCGGAACGGGCAACAATCAGCGTGAAAAGCTGCTTTACCTGCTGAAGCAGAAGGGCGTGCTTTCAAACGCTGATCTCGACCAGTTGACTGTGACCCCGGTATCAACCGGCTCGCAACCGGCTGCCACATATAAACCTGCCGTCTTGACTACGACGGCTTCCACACCGCAGGCGGCGAAACCGACAGAATCCAAGCCGCCGGCTCCCACCTTCATACCGGCAGTCGCGCCGCTGCGCGTTCTCCAACTCGAGCCTTCGAAGAAGGGATTGATCCCCGACGTTAAACTCGGTTCGGGTGCGTTGCTGAAATTCTACGGATTCGTGAAGATGAGCGTCATCGACGACACATCGTCTCCGTATGGCAACGATTTCCCATTGCCCGGGTTCATAGGCTCCATCGATACAGGCCCGAACCCCGGCGGTGAATTTCATGTCAAGGCGCGGTCGACACGGCTGGGAGCAATGTTTGAATGGCCGGACCTCAGCCCGAATCTCTCCATAACCGGCAAAGTCGAGTTTGATTTCGAAGGAAACTTCTCGCGCGTCAACAACCGCAACATCTCCAGTATGAGATCGAGCATGCCTTCGATTCGGTTGGCTTATGGTCGAATCGACTACAAGACGACGGATCGGACCAGTGTTTTTGGATTGTTTGGGCAGGATTGGACGCCCTTCGGTTCATCGACGCTGCCAAACCTGCTGGAGACGACCGGCCTGGGCCTGGGCTTCGGAACGCTCTATGAACGGGATCCCCAGCTCCGAGTCGGCTTGTTCCACACCTTCGGCGGTGACCGGAAATTCGGTATAGGACCCGAGTTTGCGATTGTGACGCCGTCGTCAGGATTGCCACCCACCGACCTCGCCAGTCAACTGGGTTACGGTGAGCGCCAGGGACCGGATTCGGCGCGCCCGGAAATACAGGGACGGCTGGTGTTTCAATGGCAACTGGATAAAGCGCCTGGAGTGGTGCCGGCACAGTTCATCATCAGCGCGATGAACGGCGAACGGCGCATTTACGTGGCCAAGGCGAATGTTCCCGCGGCGGCGCAGAGCGCGTTTCCGAATGGAACCAGCGTCAGCAGCAGCCAAAACGGCGTTTCGCTGGAAATGCAGTTGCCGACGCGGTACGTTACGCTGCTTGCCAAGTATTACAACGGCGAGGACCTGCGGTTCTTCTTCGTCAACGGCCTGTACTCGAATTTCACGGATACCACCGGCCTGACCGGGTTGCTGACGGCGACAGGCGTGGATGGTAATACCGTTACGTTCGGCAACAACGGCACGGCGTACGTCGTAGCACCGCAAAGACCGATTCGTACGGCGGGCGGGTTTGTGAACCTGGGATTCCCGCTGAGCCGGATCTTCCACGCCGACCCTGCTGGTCGCAACGCGGGATGGCAGATGTACCTGCACTACAGCGTTGACGATCCGTACGCGCGGGATGTCCGGAGGGCGCCGGCAGTGGCGGACAATTCCATGGGCAACCGCGATCGCAGCAGTTTGTTCGCGGGGACCTTGTTTTGGAAGCTCAACTCCCTGGTCACTTTCGGATACGAACAGTCGTACTATGACACGAAACTTTCAGGTCCCGGCGCTGGCCCAACTTACGTAACGCCGATCTGGAATGGCGGTGTCGCGAGTTCGTGGCATGACGTGCGCAGTGAATTTTCAACGATTTTCAGTTTCTAATTAGGAGAGACCATGGCTGATACGGTGTCGCAGGCCGCAAACCCCGACGGCAAAAGCCAATGGGACCGCGTCGCGGAAATGGACGAATTTCGCCTTCTGCTTCTGGCTAAGGTGGGATTCGTCGTTCCGGCAACCATTTTCTTCATCGCCTACTACTTTGCGTTGCCCATCCTGGTCGGGTATTTCCCGGCCTTCATGGATCGTAAAGTTTGGGGACAGGTGAACATAGCCTACCTGTTCGCGCTTTCACAGTTCTTCGTTTCATGGATCATCGCTTTCCTCTATGTGCGCGCCGCCAAGAAATTTGACGCGTACGGGGCGCGCATTATGCAACGACTGGAGGAGGAAGGGAAAGTGAAGGTGACCGGACAATGAACACTACACTATTGCTTTTCCTCGCCTTCATCGTAGTCACCCTGGGCATCACTGCGTGGGCGGCGAAGCGCTCCAGTTCAACCGCGTCGTATTTTGCGGCGAACCGGAGAATCACCGCGTGGCAGAACGGAGTAGCCGTCGCCGGTGATTACATGAGCGCTGCATCCTTCCTCGGCATCGCCGGATTGATCGCATTCTTCGGCTATGACGGCTTCATGTACTCGGTCGGATGGCTGGTGGCATATCTGACGGTGCTGCTGATCGTCGCCGAACCGTTGCGCAATGCGGGCAAGTACACCATGGCCGACGTGCTTGCGTACCGGTTGAGACCAAAGCCGGTTCGCGCGATGGCTTCCCTGAGCACGCTTGTCGTGAGCACGTTTTACATGATCGCGCAGATGGTCGGTGCCGGAGCGCTGGTGGCACTGCTACTGAAGGACAGTCACATCAGCTATCACACGGCCGTCATCGGCGTGGGCGTCCTGATGATCATTTACGTGGTCTTCGGCGGCATGATCGCGACGACCTGGGTGCAGATCGTGAAGGCAATCCTGCTCATGGCCGGCACCGTGCTGCTGAGCGTCCTCGTGATGGCGCACTTCCACTTCAGCTTTGGCGAGTTCTTCAGCGCCGTAACGCAGGTGCACTACACCGGTGCGGGTGGAAAGCCTGTCGTGCAGGACTTCCTGCAGCCGGGCTTGCGCTTCAAGCCACCTTACGGGGCGCTCGACCTGATCTCGCTTGGCATCGCGCTGATCTTCGGAACCGCGGGGCTTCCGCACATTCTCGTACGGTTCTATACGGTGCCGGATGCTAAGACGGCCCGTCACTCCGTAGTGTGGGCGATGGTTCTGATCGGCAGCTTCTACATCATGACCACATTCCTTGGGTTCGGAGCTGCGACGATTGTCGGTCGCGACTTCATCGGCAAGAACGGTGGCATCAACATGAGCGCGCCGCTGCTGGCCAATGCACTGGCGGGTTCGGTGTTCTTCGCGTTCATTTGCGCCATCGCGTTTGCGACGATCCTTGCGGTGGTCGCCGGCCTTACGATCTCGGCTTCTACCTCGTTCGCTCATGACGTTTGGACGAACATCGTTCACAACGGAACCGAGCGTTCGCCGGGCGAAGAGCGGCGCGTCGCACGTATTGCGGCGTTCGTCGTGGGAGCGGTTGCCATCGCAATTGCCCTCATGCTCGGACCGGCTGCCAATGTGGCTTTCCTGGTCGCGCTGGCATTCGCAGTAGCGGCCTCGGCCAACGTTCCCGTCATCCTGCTTTCGATCTTCTGGAAGCGCTTCAACACGGCGGGAGCGGTCTGGGGACTGGCAGCAGGACTGGTTGCATCGATCGTGCTGATCTTCCTCAGCCCGAGCCTGATGGGTACGGACGGAAAGCACTTCATCAACCATGCAGCCATCTTCCCGCTCGAGAATCCCGGGATTCTCAGCGTTCCGATTGGGTTCCTCGGTGCATACTTGGGAGCTTTGATCGGCGGACGTGAACCTATGGCCGAAGCAAAGTTCACGGAACTCGAGGTTCGTGCCAACACGGGCCTGGGAGCCGAGAAAGCCTCGGCACACTAAGAACATCCCCACGTCTGCCGACTACGGCGGACGTGGGGCACGGATATCGCGGTTACAACCCCACATCTGGCAGCTTCGGCAGATGTGGGGTGCAAACAACTTTGATCGAAGAACCAACTGAGAGGCACGGTTTTTAGCCCCACTCGCAATCTTTTTGCGAAAGCATTAAAGTAACGGTCGCTCCGCAGTCCAGAAGGTACGGAGGAATATTCAAGGATGGCGAATACACCAGCCATATCACAAGCAAACATCGATTCAATCTTGCAGGAAACTCGTGTTTTCCCGCCCAGCCCGGAATTCGCAGCGAAGGCTCATGTGAAGAGCCTGGAAGAGTACGAGCGTATTTACCAAGAGGCGAAGGACAATCCGGAGAAGTTCTGGGGTGGCATTGCCGAAGAACTGCACTGGTTCAAGAAATGGGACAAGGTCCTGGAGTGGAATTCGCCGTGGGCGAAATGGTTCGTCGGCGGCGAGATCAACCTCTCCTACAACTGCCTGGACCGGCACGTGAAGACCTGGCGCCGGAACAAGGCCGCCCTGATCTGGGAAGGCGAACCCGGCGACACTCGCACGCTGACGTATCAGCAACTTCTCGTCGAAGTGCAGAAGTTCGCGAACGTACTGAAGAGTCTTGGGATCCAGAAGGGCGATCGCGTTGCCATTTACATGGGCATGGTGCCGGAGCTTCCGGTGGCTATGCTGGCGTGTGCGCGCATCGGCGCGGTGCACTCGGTGATCTTCGGTGGATTCTCAGCGAATGCCATTGTCGATCGCGTGGTCGATCAGCATGCGGTTGCGGTCATCACGCAAGATGGCGGTCATCGGCGCGGCACCGAGGTCAAGCTGAAGAACACGGTTGATGAGGCGCTGCACCGTTGTCCGAGCGTGAAGCACGTCGTGGTGCTCAAGCGCACCGGTTCGCCGGTGAAAATGGAAGAAGGCCGCGACCACTGGTATCACGACCTGATGGCGACCGCCAGCGATGACTGCCCGGCCGAGCATCTCGACGCAGAGCACCCGCTGTACATCCTCTACACCTCGGGAACCACCGGCAAGCCGAAGGGCATTGTGCACACGACCGGCGGATACTCGGTCGGAACCTATATCACGTCGAAGTGGGTGTTCGATCTCAAGGACGAGGACGTGTTCTGGTGCACGGCTGACATCGGCTGGGTAACTGGCCACAGCTACATCGTCTACGGGCCGCTGCAGAACGGCGCCACCAGCATGATGTACGAGGGCGCGCCGAACTTCCCGGAGTACGACCGTTTCTGGGCCATCATCGACAAGCACAAGGTGAACGTTTTCTACACGGCGCCGACCGCGATTCGTACCTTCATTAAGTGGGGCGACGACTGGCCGAACCGTCACAAGATGGACAGCCTGCGACTGCTTGGCACAGTTGGCGAACCGATCAATCCGGAAGCCTGGATGTGGTATCGCGACGTGATTGGCAAGAACCGCTGCCCGATTGTCGATACATGGTGGCAGACCGAGACAGGCATGATCATGATCACGCCGTTGCCGGGCGCGATTCCAGCAAAGCCTGGTTCCGGGACACGTCCATTCCCGGGGATCGTGGCGGAAGTAGTTACGCGATCCGGGGAAAAAGTACCGCTGGGTTCCGGCGGATACCTTGTGATCAAGAAGCCGTGGCCCGCAATGCTCCGCACCATCTATGGCGATCCTGACCGTTACGTGAAGCAGTACTGGTCGGATATTCCGGGCGTTTACTTCACGGGCGACGGCGCGCGCGAGGACAAAGACGGCTACTTCTGGATCATGGGCCGCGTAGACGACGTGCTCAATGTCAGCGGACACCGGCTGTCGACGATGGAGATTGAATCAGCGCTGGTGGCGCACGAGAAGGTTGCCGAAGCCGCGGTCGTCGGTCGTCCAGACGATCTGAAAGGGCAGGCGGTTTGCGCTTTCGTAACTCTCGAGGGTGGCATTACTCCATCGAAGGATATGAAAGAAGAACTGCGGGCGTGGGTGGCGAAGGAAATCGGCGCGATGGCGAAACCAGACGACATTCGCTTCACCGACCAGTTGCCGAAGACCCGTTCCGGCAAGATCATGCGGCGCCTGCTGCGTGAACTCGCCACGAGCGGCGAAGTAAAAGGCGACACGACCACGCTGGAAGATTTCAACGTGATCGCGCGGCTCAAGGAAAGCGACGAATAGAAACAACGGCAGAACGGCAAAGGGAAGCGGCAAGACTTAGGCGCAGCCAAAAGCTGCGCCTTTAGTTTTGGCGGGAAGAATTACGACTGTGTTGGGGGCGGTTCGGGTGCGGCGGCGGATTCCGCCTGCGGAGTCGCGGGCTGCGCGGCAGGTGCCGCAAGGACCTCAGGCCCTGGGATTTCCGCCGGATGCGTCGTCGTGTATTCGACGACAACGGCCGGGTGTTCTTCCGCATACAAACCATACCAGCGGACAGACGCTGCGCGCTGCCAAAGGCGGGCGAAAATCTGGGTGAGCATTACGACTTCGAGAAGCCACCATGTCGCCCAAACCTGGTTTCCTGGCAGATGGCTCCACGCCCACAAGCCAACTCCGAGCAAAACCCAGGCGACGATGCTGATGCGGAGGTACATCCAGAGCAGCGTGCCCAGTGCCCTGAACGAGATCACGAAAGCTCGCATCAGGTCGCGGAACATCCCGTGCTCGTTCTGCGCTACGGCGCGCACCTGCGCGACGTCGAACCAGAGGCGCACCAGCAGGACGAGGACGACGCTGATGCCGATGCCGACCAACCGGATCTGGAACGCCGTCTTTTCACTGGCTGCCTGCGAAGCTATCGCGAAAATGATTCCTGTAAGCCCCACGACCACTGCGTACGGGATCAGCGACATCAGGAAGAGCCGAGCCATCCGCCAGAAATAATCGCCGCTGGAGCCGAAGAACTCGCCGGCCGTGAGCGGACGGTCTTCGCGATAGGCAGTCAGGATGCCGCCGACGATGAACAGCATGAAGAGGAAGAAAAGATAGGAGTACAGGACGGAGCCCCGCGTCAGGGCCGTCATATTAATGTCGGGCCTGCTGAGAAGTTCGCCGAAAGTCGCGACATCGAACCCATTCGCCAGTCTGGATGCGTGCATGCTGTGGTCGAGCACACTACTGAATTCCACGCGTGGCGTGTTAGTAGCCAGCGCTCCCAGCACCAGGTTCACAACAAAAACCCATATCAAAATCTTCTTGTGGCCCCATACGAGGCTCCAACCGGTACCAACTGTTCCTTTGCTCATGTTTTCCTCCCGATCTGAAGTTTTGAAGCTCGCCTTCGACTCAGATCAGGTGAGCCAAGAAAGCATCTGTCCGAACCACTGTGTGAAGATCATCCAGTAGGCCGTAAGTTTTCTTGTGGCCTTGCCGTTGGGTTCGGCCAGGTAACTGTTGTTGAAGAGGTCCTTGTCGAGCAGGACCTGGTGCGTTGGGTCGATTTCCGCCGAGACGAACTTAGCGTTCTTGTGCCACTCGAATCGATGCCACCGATCCTTGCCGTCCCAGGTTGCGTTCTCTACGTCGCCATTATCGAACTTGACCTGGAGATGCACCGGCATTATGAAGTCGCCCTTGCGATGCACGGTGACGATGGTGTCGTAAGGAACGGTACCTTTCTTCGCGAAGGCTGATTTCCAGTTATTGTTCAACGACTTCGCACTGAGTATCCGGTAGTCCAGAACCTGCGTTCCTTTCACCGCCTGGTCCCAGTACCACGAGAGATCCTGGCCGGCAACTTCGTTCACCGTGTTCATAAAATCTTCTTCGGTGGGATGGGTGAACTTGTAGCGCTCGAACCAGGTGCGGAGCGCCTGCTGCATCTTCTGCTCGCCGATAATGCCCTCGAGCGTGAGCAGCACCGTGGCCGTTTTGCCGTATGTGACAGCACCGTAGGAGTTGGAGGTAACGTAGTCCCAGGCATTATCGGTTAATGGGTCGAGGTCGGCTGAACCCACGTAACTGATGCGCTGCTCGTCGGCATCTCCCATGGTCGCGCCCAGGACGTTGAGCACGTCAGTCTTTTTACCGTAGAGCGCGGCGAGCACCTTCACTTCCGAATAGCTGTTGATCCCTTCGTCGAGCCATGCATCCTCGAATTCATTGGTAGCCACCATGCCATACCAGTACTGGTGGCCGAACTCGTGTTCGACGACGCCCTCCGGCATCATCTTCAGGCCCTTCGGAACGTGGTACATCGAGAGGCCGGTGATGAAGGTCGGATATTCCATGCCGCCTGCCTGCTCGGCGCCGCTCGCGGGATCGACAACCGTGAGCGTGGAGTAAGGATAGGGGCCATACCACTCGTCGAACTTCTTCATCGATCCGAGCGTGACCTGCCGGTAGCGCTCGGCGGTATCCATATGGTCGGGCTGCATCAGAATGCGGATGTCGGTCTTGTTCCCGGCGCTGTTGGTGTATGTGGCGGTTACGACCTTGTAGTTCGGATCCGCGGTCCAGGCGAAGTCGTGGACGTCTTCGGCGTGGTAGGTAACTGTCTTCGTGCCGTCGTTGTTCTTCTTATCCGCGACCCTTATCCCCGTGGCGCCATCGATGAAGTTCTGCGGCATCGTGATGTTGACGTTGTAGACGCCGAAGTCGGCGAAGAACTCGGAGTTTTCGTGGAACTGGTGGCAGTTCCAGGCGCCCTTCCACCACACACCGACCTTGGGGAACCATTGGCCGGCGAGGATGAAGTCCCGTTTGTAGCCGGTGCGCGCCACAACTTCGGGGAACTGGTCATGGAAGGTGATCCGGAATGTCACTTCGCCGCCCGCCGGGACTGGCTGTGGCAGCGGTATCTCAACGACCGTTTTGTCGTCCGTATTGCCGTCGTCGGGCTGAACGTACTTGATTTTGTCGGTCACGTTCTGCGGGGTAGGGAATGTGAGCTTGCTCTTGCCGTCGCCCATGCCTACGACTTCAAATTGCTGGATCACGATGGAGCCTTCACCCTTGTTTCCGGTGCCCCCCATCCCTTCGCGAAAGCCGCCGCGACGGCGTGATTCCTGGTTGAAAGTCGAATGCGGCTGAAAGGCGTTGAGATAGAGATGGAAGGGAAATTTGTCCTGGGGCTTGCCTGTAAAGTTGTGCCAGGTCAGCGTTTCAACGGCGTTGAGCGAGTGCGTCTTCGCGTCATACTTCGCATCGATGTCGTACTGGACAACGCGCTGCGACAATGGGGCTTGCTGTGCTGTCAATATTAATGGGGATAGGACGAGAATGGCGCAGAAAGGCAGCCATAAAAGGCGCATCAGGATCTCCTTGGGAGAACAACGCCGAACAGTGATCTCCGGGGATGCGGGAAGCGTATCGTTCCCCCTGCGGCGGTGTCAATGAAGCGTCCTCGCATCTTGCCACGATTGGATTTCATCGAACGTTCCAAACTCATGGAGTCAACACAATGCCTTCCAGTTCAAACCCGGTGCGGGTGGTCATCATCGGCGCAGGCAATGTAGGCGCCACCTTCGCATACGCTCTGCTGTTTCGTGGACTCGCCGCGGAAATCGTCCTAATCGACGCCAACCGCGCCCGCGCTGAGGGCGAATCCATGGACCTGAACCATGCCGAGCCTTTTACCTACCCCACGCGTGTCTGGGCAGGAGACTACGACGACTGTGCTGGCGCCGCCATCGTGGTTATCACTGCCGGGGCCGGACAGCGCCCGGGAGAAACGCGACTTGATTTGGTAAAGAAGAACGCCGAGATCTTCGGCAAGATCGTTCCCGAAGTGTCGCGTCGAAATCCAGAGGGCATTCTGCTGATCGCGACGAACCCTGTCGATGTTCTGACGCAGGTATCGCAGAAGCTCTCGGGATTGCCGCCGAATCGCGTAATAGGTTCGGGAACAATCCTTGATACGGCGCGGTTCCGGTATCTGCTGGGAAAGCATTTTGGCGTGGAACCTCGCAGCGTACATGCGTACATTGTTGGCGAGCACGGTGACAGCGAGGTTCCAGTGTGGTCGCTGGCGAATATTGCGGGACTGCGCTTGGCCGACTACGCCGATTTGAATGGGATAACGCACGACCAGGCGATGCTCGACGATATCTTTCGGCGCACCCGCGATGCCGCATACCACATCATCGAACGCAAAGGCGCAACTTACTATGCGGTAGCGGCTGGATTGATGCGAATCGTCGAGGCGATTCTGCGCGACCAGCATACTGTGCTCTCGGTATCGAGTCTTATTACCGATTACTACGGCATTGATGGGCTGTGTCTGAGCCTCCCAACTGTGATTGGATGCAACGGGATCGAGCGGGTGCTGCGATTGCAACTCAGCGAATCGGAGCAAATGGCACTCCAGCGGTCGGCTGAGGTGCTGCGGAAAAGTGCAAACACTGTTGGGGTGTGAAGAATTTTGCGGTACCATACGCGAACCATGCCTCATCCAGCCTGAAGGGACGCTTTCGTTCGCGAAGTTCCAGGCCGGCATGAAAAGAATGGGGTGCCATGGCAGAGAGATTTCAGTCCTACGAAGAGTTCTTTGCCTTTTATGTCCGGCAGCACTCGTCTTTCTCCAACCGCCTGATGCACGCTGCGGGGACGACGCTGGGCATCCTGACGGCTGTCGTTGCGTTCGCGACCGGGCATCCTTGGTACGCGCTGCTTTGGATTCCAGTCGCGTATGGATTCGCGTGGATCGGGCATTTCCTGTTGGAGAAGAACACGCCCGCGACTTTCGGACATCCGTTCTGGTCGTTCATTAGCGATTTTCGGATGCTGTTCCTGATGGCCACGGGAAGGCTCGGACCCTACTTGAAGGCATCGGGAAATCGGATGGTCGGGTAATCGGGAAAAGAACAACATGAGCCGAAAGCTGCTTCGTGCGGTGATCTGGATTCTCGTCAGTTTGCTGGGTGCACTGTCGCTGGCGACCATCGCGTTTCGTCGCGGCGAGTCCATCAATGCCATGTGGCTGGTGGTAGCGGCGCTATGTACATACGCCATTGGATATCGTTTTTATTCAAAATTTATCGCGACCAAGCTGCTGGTGCTGGATAAGTCGCGAGCGACGCCGGCCGAACGTCTCGATAACGGCCGCGACTTCGTTCCCACGAACAAGTGGGTCGTCTTCGGACACCATTTCGCCGCGATCGCCGGGCCGGGCCCACTCGTCGGTCCGGTGCTGGCCGCGCAATTCGGATATCTTCCCGGGACCCTTTGGATCATTGTCGGCGCGGTGCTGGGCGGATGCGTGCAGGATTTTGTAATCCTGGCCTTCTCGGTCCGGCGGGACGGTAAGTCGCTGACCGAAATGGCGCGCGAGGAGATAGGCAAAATAGGCGGCATCGTCGCATTCGTAGCTGTGATGTCGATAATCGTGATTCTGCTGGGAGCAGTGGCGGTCGTGGTGGTGAACGCGTTGAAGGGGAGTCCCTGGGGAACGTTCACGATTGCCGCGACGATTCCGATTGCGATCCTGATGGGTGTTTATCTTCGTCGCCTGCGTCCGGGAAAAGTCCTGGAGACATCGGCTCTCGGTTTCGTGCTGGTGCTGCTGGCGATCTTTGGCGGACAGTGGGTCTCGCAATCGCCGTATGCGGGGTGGTTCACATTCTCCGCGCCCGTGCTGGCAATTGCCATCATCGTTTATGGTTTCGCTGCGTCGGCGCTGCCTGTGTGGCTGCTGCTCGCGCCGCGCGATTATCTCAGCACTTTCGTGAAACTCGGAACCATCGGCATTCTTGCGATTGGCATCGTTGTTATGCGCCCCGTGCTGCACATGCCGGCGCTCACTCGGTTTATCGACGGAACCGGACCGGTCTTTGCCGGGAGCCTCTTCCCGTTCGCATTTATCACCATCGCCTGCGGCGCCATCAGCGGCTTCCATTCACTTATCTCGAGCGGAACGACGCCAAAGCTCCTCGAGCGCGAGACCCAGGCGAGGCTAGTCGGCTACGGTGCAATGCTGGCGGAATCGCTCGTCGGCATCATGGCGATGATTGCCGCGTGCGTGCTCGACCCCGGAGTCTACTTCGCGATTAATGCTCCGGCAGGGGTCGTGGGAGCAACTCCGGCAGCGGCAGCACACACGATTTCCTCGTGGGGATTCGTCGTGAGCGCTGATGAGATGGCTATGCTGGCGCGGCACGTCGGCGAGCAGACACTCTTCAATCGCACCGGCGGCGCGCCTGCGTTCGCTGTCGGCATGGCGCACATCTTCTCCGGATCGCTCGGGGGCACGGCGGTCATGGCGATCTGGTATCACTTCGCCATCATGTTCGAGGCACTATTCATCCTGACCGTCCTTGATGCGGGAACCCGGGTCGGGCGCTTCATGTTGCAAGATGGCCTCGGACATGTTTGGAAGCCGCTCGGCCGCACCAGTTGGTACCCGAGCGTCCTGCTGACCTCCGCGATCGTTGTGGCGATGTGGGGCTACTTTACCTGGGCCGGGATCAAGGATCCGCTGGGCGGGATCAATACGATGTGGCCGCTGTTCGGGATATCGAACCAGTTGCTCGCAACTGTGGCGCTCTGTGTGGCGACAACCATAGTGCTTAAGAGCGGGCGTGCGCGTTATGTCTTTGTGACCCTCGTCCCGATGGTGTGGCTGGTAGCGGTGACATTCACGGCAAGCTACGAAAAAGTGCTCAGCTCTAATCCACGGGTCGGCTTCCTGTCGCATGCCGCGCAACTTGCGGCATCCGGAGCGGGGGGCGATACCGCTCG
The DNA here is from genome assembly GCA_032252755.1 of Terriglobia bacterium. Classification (NCBI taxonomy): domain Bacteria; kingdom Pseudomonadati; phylum Acidobacteriota; class Terriglobia; species Terriglobia bacterium. The sequence continues at coordinate 29,557 of JAVUPY010000086.1, read as the reverse complement.
GCTGATTTTCAATGATCGTCTCGATGCCGCGGTGACGATCTTCCTCGTGGTCCTGGTTGTGATCGTTGTGGCCGAATCATTGGTCGAGTGGATCAGAGTCTTGAGCGGACGGAAGCGGGCGGTGACGAGCGAAGCGCCCTTCGTGCAGAGCCGCTTTGCCGAGGAGGAAGGATGAGGGAGCAGTCAACAATTAGGAATCATCATTCAGCCGTGGGGCCAACGGCACAACCAGTTCTTTGTCATCATGAGCAGGCGGCAGCCCCCAGGGGATCCGCTTTTCGGAGAATTGCACAAACCCTTGTCGCCGCCCTTCGCGAGATATTCGACGAAAACGCATACCGCCGCTTCCTCGCCCATCACCACATGACGAACACTCGCGAGAGCTATGCGCTGTATCTGCGCGAATCGAACCTTACGCGCGAACGACGGCCGCGCTGTTGCTGAAAATCCTATCCACGATTTCACGCGCCACTTCGAGACTCGCCGTTGCCGCCGGAGACGGCACGTTCACCACGTGGACGATCCCTTCAGTGAAGACGAAGTAGAAGTCGTCCATCAGCGTGCCGTCGCGCATCAGGGCTTGGCTGCGGACTCCAGTGTGACCGGGCGTAAGGTCGCCTGAGACCAACTCGGGCATCAACTTCTGTAGTGCCAGGACGAAAGCAGCTTTGCTGAACGAGCGATAGTACTCGCCGAGCGCAGCCTTCCAATACTTGCGCGCCATCACCCAGAAGCCGGGGTACCGCAGAATCTCAACAGCTTCGTCAAGGTTGAACGAGGTCTTCCCGTAGCCTTCACGTGCAAACGCCAGTACGGCATTCGGACCGGCATCGGCGCCGCCATAGATGCGCTTGGTGAAGTGCACGCCAAGGAAAGGGAAGCGTGGATCGGGAACCGGGTAGATTAGGCCGCGAACCATGTGAGCTTTATCGGGCTTCAGGTCGTAGTACTCGCCGCGAAAAGGAACACTCTGGATCTCGACCGTTGCTCCGGCGAGGCGTGCGACGCGGTCGCCGTAAAGGCCCGCGCAGTTGATGACCAGTTTGCCGAAGAAATCCCCGGCCCTGGTCTCGACGACAGTTGCGGAATCAGCGCGACGAAAGCCGTGAACGGCTGCATTGCAGCGGATTTCGCCGCCGGCGGCCGCAATGTGCTCGGCGTATTTCTGGGAGACGGCGATGAAATCGGTGATTCCTGTGCCCGGCACGTGAATGCCGGCGATGCCGCTGGCGTGGGGCTCGATCTCGCGAATGTGCTCGCGCGTCAGCTTGCTCAGATTGGGAACACCATTGTTGGTACCGCGAGAGAATAGCTCTTCCAGTGCGGGCAACTCGCTCTTCTCGGTGGCCACGACGACCTTGCCGCAGACCTCATGCGGAACACCGTTTTCACGGCAGAACGCAATCATTCGGGCGGCGCCGGTGACGCACAGCTTCGCTTTCAGCGAGCCGGGCCGGTAATACAGACCGGAGTGGATGACCCCCGAGTTATGTCCGGTCTGATGAGCGGCAATCTCGTTTTCTTTTTCGACCACGAGGAGACTGGTTCGCGGCAATCGCTGCAACAGTTCGCGGGCAGTGGCAAGTCCGACAATTCCGCCACCGATAATGATCACGTCGAAACGGCCGTCTGGCATGGGTCACCTGCGAAATCATTGTATGCGCCCATGCAAGCCGGTCTCGTGATGATAGTCACCTGGGAGAGTTCAAGGACTTCGGCGCGTCCTATTTGCGCAATGTTGCCAATTGCAGGCGGCTCTCACGGACACCAGGGAGCAAGAGGATACGCACCGAAACGCCGCCTGAACGTAAGGGGATGTCCGTTTGCCGGATGCGGACCTCGCCACAGCGACGCTGTTCACGATATCCGTCGAGGTTCCCCTCGCAACTGCAATCGAACTCACCTGTTGTACACTCCACTCATGCGCGTCATGGGCATCGACTGCGGGGGCGAGTACACGGGGTTTGGCGTGGTTGAACAGGCCGACTCCTGCGACCTGCATTGCCTGGAAGTTGGCGCTATACGACTCTCGCCGCAGGACCGGCTGGAGCACCGGCTCGATCAGATCTTCTGCCGGCTCACCGAAATCATCGAGCGCAATCATCCAGAGATCGTAGCCATTGAAGACGTGTTCTACGCCGCCAACGCCAAAACGGCGCTGAAGCTGGGGCATGTGCGCGGAGTCGCAATGCTCTCCGCAGCGCGCTGCGGCCTGGAAGTGGTGGCCTATGCGCCGCTGGCCGTTAAGTCGGCGGTGGTGGGTTATGGTAAGGCTGAGAAGTCACAGGTCCAGATGATGGTGGCTCGGCTGCTGAAACTGGATCGCATTCCGGAGCCCGCCGATGCCGCAGACGCGCTTGCCATCGCGATTTGCCATCTGCATACGGCGGCGACTCTGGAGCGGTACGCGGCGAAGGCGCACTGACCCGCATGACAGAGCGCTCAGTTTCCGTCTAGGAGATAATGAAAGACCAATATGGGTACAAGCATTGCTCGTCATTTCACTCCTCAGCACGACAAAAGGGCTACCGCTATTTTCGGTTCGCTGATATTTCTACTTCCACTTCTCGCATTCTTCGCATCTCCCGCGGCGGCTCAGAACAGTCTTGACCCAGGTCACATGAGCACAGCCGTCCCGACGATCAGTTTCGAAGTCGATTGGAAAGTCGCGAATCCCGCCTGGTACCAGATCACAGTGGATCAGAACGGGCAGGCGACCTACGAGTCGCGGCCTCACACGGCTGATGATCAGCCGCCCGGTGAACCTTACACGCTGCAGTTCATCATGTCGGCGCCGACGCGCGAGCGAATCTTCCAGATCGCCAAGGCTCTGCACGATTTCCAGGGAAACTTCGAGACACGAGCCAAAATAGCCCAGACTGGCAAAAAGACAGTCACTTTCCGGCAAGGCGATAAAGAAACCAAGACTACGCTCAACTACTCTGACAATGCCCAGATGAACGAGTTGATCTCGCTGTTCCAGAAGATGTCGACGACCTTTGAAACCGCGCAGAGGCTGGATTACGACATGAGGTTCGACAAGCTGGGCCTGGATCGCGATCTGAAGGCCATGGTACAGCTCGACAAGGATGGTCAGTTGGGGGAACTGCAGGTGATCGCGCCGACGCTGGAGCGGATTGCCAATGACGAGAGCGTGATGAATATCGCCCGCCAGAAGGCACGAGTGCTGCTGGAGCGGAGCCGGCCAGTGGTGAGTCAGAAGTAGGCACCGTGCGGCAGAGGTGGGAAGAAGATGGGCGCTGGTGTGTGACTTGGGACACCGACGACCCACGGCAACATGACATAATTAGCAACTCTGGCCGTCAATAAGGGTTCTAATAGAGTAAGTAAAGGAGCCATCTATGCGCGCGCGCAGAGTACGATTCGCTCTGGCCGTTGCGGCTGTCCTGCTGTTGCTGGTCCCCGCGCTCTCAGCCCAGAACTCCCATGCGCGAATTGTCCGCCTCAGCTATGTGGACGGACAGGTTCAGGTCACCCGCAACTCCGGCCAAACCGACAAAGCCTTGCTGAACATGCCCATCGTCGAGGGCATGAAACTCTCCGTAGAACAGGGGAGTCACGCCGAAGTGGAATTTGAGAACGACAGCACGATGCGGCTGGTTGGACCCGCACAGGTCGACTTCCGCGAACTGACGCTCAATCCTGAAGGGAAACAGAACAGTCTCATCGCCGTCCACGACGGCCTGGCGTATTTCGACCTGCCAAGGGCAAAGGACAATGAGTTCCTGGTCGAGTTCGACGGACATACCTTCGCCGCCAGGAAGAACTCGCAGTTCCGGGTCGATGTAGCCGGAGATGAGCAGGATCTCGCGGTGACCAAGGGCGAACTGATCCTGCAGGGTGAGCCAAACGAAGTCGCCGTCAAGAAGAACGAGACCATTTCCTACCAGGGCAACGCTCAATACGCTTTGAACAAGGGTGTGGACCCGCTCGGCGCCGATAGCTGGAACAAGGATCGTGAGCAGGACCGGCAACTCCTGGCGCGCTCCGAGCAATACCACGCGAGCAACAGCTACTACGGCAACGCTTACGGCGCCTACGACCTTGCTCGGTATGGCAACTGGTACTACGGGCCGGGCTATGGCTGGATGTGGCGTCCGTATTTCTATGACGCCTCCTATGCCTACGATCCAATGGCGTGGGATCCGTTTGGCAACGGCAATTGGTCCTACTACCCGGGCTTCGGATGGACGTTCATCTCCGGGTATCCGTGGGGCTGGGCGCCTTATCGCTATGGTTCGTGGATGTTCGTTCCGGGATATGGCTGGAGCTGGCGTCCAGGACCACCATCGTACGCGTGGCAGACAGTGCCGGTTGTAGTGAATCCGCCAAGCGGCTTTGCGATACCGAGACCGCCGAATAAGAACATCGAAGTCGCGCCGGGCACGACCATCATCGCGAGACCTTCGACAGGAACGGCGTCGGCAGGCAGAGTTCCGCGACCGGGCCAGACGGTCAGTCGTGAGATCGTGCCCGTGCGCAGGGTAGTTCCTCCGGGCGCACTGAATGCCGGCAAAGTTGGACATGTGCGGGCAATTGGGGTCCCGGGTGGTGAAAACGGCGCCGTGATGCATGGCCGGCCGGGCGCGAAAGGCGTTGAGGCTGGGAAACCCGCCACCGTGCCGAACGCAAAGCTGCCTGCACAGGCTTCACCAAGGGCGGTGGAACACACGCAGCCTCGCATGACACCACCGGCAGCACAGCCACGATCAACGCCGCCACCGGCGCAGCCTCGCATGAGTCCGCCTCCTATGAGAGAACCGTCGATGCGGTCTGAGCCACCACCAATGCGTATGCCGTCAGGGCCGCCACCGTCGATGCCGCGGAGCGAAGGCAAACCGCACTAGAAAACATTGACTTATATGGAACAGGGCGACCGCGAGGTCGCCCTCATTTATTTGCGAGGAGCCGAGCGCTTTGCTTTCAGCCATTTCTGGGGAACCCAGACACGCGCGTTCACCCACGCACCCGTGCCTCTGGGACATAGCTCCACGTTCGATTCTGGATCGTTGTAGTCGAAGTCGAGGGTCCCCTCTTTCATCGCTGCTGGTGTCATTCTTGAATTAGTGTATTCAGGTGCCCAGGAATATTCGTAATTCTCAATAGCTCTCCTTAGGAACCGCTTCTTGAGCGTCAACGCGTCTTCTTCATTTCTACGCCTCTTCTTACCTGACCGCGATTCCCGCATATCCCACCACCCAATCCCTTTCTCCCGAGACATCGCCGGAAGTCGCGTATTTCACGAGTTCCGCTTTGGTCGCGCCAAGGGCCTTCGCGGCGGTCAGCATGACCACTGCCGGTCCATATCCGCACATGGTGATGTGCTCGCGCTGGACGGTCTGATGAAGTCCCTCTGGATCGAGCGCGAGGACGCGATCGATCGCCTTGCGATCTTTCACGCGCGTAATGGAATCGCTCTCGTAGTGGTTCATATCGCTGGAAGCGATGACCATTGCCGGAACGTTCTGTTCGCGGATGACCTCGGCGATCGCATGTCCGAGGCCTTGCAGCGCGTCCAGGCGGCTCGTGCCGACCGTGATTGGAATGAACTGGAAGTTCTTCACGAGCGCCTGAAGGAAGGGAAGCTGTACTTCAAGGGCGTGTTCGGTCTGATGCGCGAGGGGATCTTCGGCGAGCAGGGGAAACTTGGATTTTAAGGATTGTGCGAATTGCGTGTCGATTGGCACCTGGCCGAGAGGCGTCTCCCATGCGCCTTCGCTCACGATGGCGAGCGGTGTCCCCATTCCAGTGTGATTCGGGCAAAGCATCACGTAGCGGTTTGGGAGCTTTAAGGAGCCATAGAGTGCACCCGCGACGTTCCCAGAGTACATGTATCCGGCGTGAGGAGCGACGCAGCCGAGTGCCGGCTGCTTCTCTGCTTGCGTTGAGGTGTATTCACGAATTTCGCGCAACAGGATATCTGCGCGACCCGGGTAGAACTGCCCGGCAACCGCCGGGGGACGAACAACGGAAGCCATAATGACCTCCCGCTACTGCGAAGTTCCGTTCTTCAGTGTTTGATAGATCGATGCCATCTTCTCCAGCGAAAGCGCTTCGGCGCGGACGTCGGGCTTAATCTTTGCGGCGGCGAGGGCTTTCTTCGAGGGTTCGGCGCCATATCGGTCGCGCAGGTTATTTAACAGGGTCTTGCGTTTCTGGCCGAAGGTCAACTTCAGGAATTCGATAAATCCCTCTTCATCGACCTGCAGCGCCTCGAACTGCGGCTCAATCACGATTCGGACCACGCCCGAGTGCACTTTAGGGGGCGGATTGAATGCGTCGGGCGGGAGTGTGAACAGCTTTTCAACCTTCCCATAGAGCTGTGCCGTCGCAGAAAGAAGTCCGTATTCGCTGCCCCCGGGTTTCGCCGCCAGTCGCTCCGCGACCTCTTCCTGCACCATGATGACGATGCGATCGATGTTGTAATGAGCGGCGAACAGCGCCAGCAGGATGTCCGAGGTGATGTAGTACGGCAGGTTGCCGACGACGCGAGCCTTAATCGGCGCTGAAGGGCGCAGGTCACGCAACGGCCCGGGGCGCTTCCCGACGATCGTGCCGATGTCGGTCTTCAGGATGTCTGCTTCAATGACGTCGACATTGGGCAGGCGGGCGTAGCGCATGCGCAGTTGCGCGGAGAGCACGCGATCGAGTTCGACGGCGATAAGCCTTCCAGCGCGCACGGCGAGGAAATCCGTCAGGGCACCCCTGCCGGGGCCGATCTCCATGACAGTGGCCTGGGTGACATCGCCGAGCGCGTCGACAATGCGCTGCATGGCGCCGTGATCGACGAGGAAATTCTGTCCCAGTTTGGGTTTCTTGCTGCCTGCGCCACCTGCGGTCACGGCTGCTTTTGCCAACGGAATGCCGCCTTTCTGCTAGGCTCTACAGTGTCGTTGATTTTGAAATCAAGCTGAATATCGCCGTTTGGCGAACATCCAAAATACTGCGCAAGTTGATTCTTTCATTTATCATTCCGCCGCGCACGCGCGGAGGAGGTTTTCATGCATATAGCATTCGCCGCTTCGGAGTGCGTTCCCTATTCCAAGACCGGCGGCCTTGCCGATGTCGTCGGCGCGCTCCCCAGGGCGCTAGCCGAACTCGGACACCAGGTCAGCGTATTTATCCCCAAGTACCGCCAGACCAAGCTGAACAATCCCAAGGTCCTCATCCAGAGCATTACAGTACCATTTGACGACCAGTACCGGTTCTGCTCCGTGCTCGATGGCGGCCTCGTGGACGGCGTCCATTTCTATTTTATAGATTATCCGCCATTCTTTGACCGCGAGGCGTTATACGGCACATCGCTCGGCGACTATCACGACAATGCCGAGCGTTTCCTGCTCTTCAGCCGCGCCGTAATCGAGGCCTGCAAAATCCTCGGCGTGCCCGACGTGTTTCACTGCCACGACTGGCAATCCGCGCTCATCCCCGTACTGTTGCGCAATCTTTACCAGGACGATCCTGCGTACAGTGACGTGCCGATCGTGTTCACCGTGCACAACATCGGCTACCAAGGCCTGTTCCCGCCGGACACTCTGCCCCTGCTGATGCTTCCGTGGGACCTGTTCACCCTGACCAAGCTGGAATTCTACGGCAAGGTGAACTTCCTCAAGGGCGCGCTCATCTATTCCGACTACATCACCACCGTGAGCCGCAAATACGCGCTGGAAATTCAAACATCAGAATACGGCTTTGGGCTCGAAGGCGTGTTGCGCGCGCGGTCGGGTGTGGTCGCCGGAATTGTGAATGGAGTGGATTACAACGAGTGGAGTCCCGAAAAAGATAAGTTCATCGCGGCGCACTACTCCGCCGCCGACCTCACCGGCAAAGCCGCGTGCCGGCGTGATCTGCTGAAGGAGTTCGGCGTCAATCCCGAGTCCAGGATGCCGGTTGTGGGGATCGTCTCGCGCTTCGCCGCGCAGAAAGGATTTGATCTCATCTCACAGGTAGCAGATCGAATCGCGCTCGAAAACGTCATTGTCGTTATCCTCGGCTCGGGCGATAAGGATTACGAGGATCTATTCCGGCGCTTAAACAAGCAGTTCCCGCAGAAGTTTGCTCTCAAGATCGCCTACGACAACGCGCTGGCGCACAAAATCGAAGCCGGAGCCGACATGTTCCTGATGCCTTCGCGCTACGAGCCCTGCGGGTTGAACCAGATATTCAGCTTGAAGTACGGCACGGTCCCGGTGGTACGCGCCACCGGCGGTCTTGACGATACGATCGAGAACTTCGACCCGACAACCGGGAAGGGAACTGGCTTCAAGTTCCACGAATACAGCGGCGAAGCTCTGCTGGAAACCCTGCACCGCGCACTGGCTGTTTTTCCTGATAAGGCCGCCTGGTCGCAACTGATGAAGAACGGCATGGCCAAGGATTTCTCGTGGGCGGCGTCGGCCAGGGAGTATGTCAAGATCTACGAGCGGGCACTGGTGCTGCGGTCGGCAGGAGTGGTGCCAATGATGGTGTAGCAGGCAGCACTCAGCATTCAGCCCAAGCAAGGATGAGACTCAGTCCAATTCCAGGGTCGTTAAATTCTCGGTGAAGGGGTCCGCCGCGACCGGGGTATCGGGAAACTTCCGATAGATACGCTCGATGATTTCGTTGGCCTGTTGTTCACTGACGAAGGGAAGAAGGCAGGCCCAGTAAAAGGGCATGTCAGCGTACAGCCCCGGTACGTTCTCGCTGGTGCGATGTTCCATGCCCCGGATGCTCATTCGAGGTTCAGTTCTGCGACGGCGATAACTCCCGCCAAAATAGCCAAGCGTCTCGAAATCAAGATTGTTTACCCGAAGTTCTACAGTCTGCTCCCGCATGGACATCACAACTCCGAGCAGTGCGGCAAGTGCAACGATGATGAGCATCAGGCGGTGAGGCACAAATGCGTCGGCCACGATCAGGGCGCAGCCAGTCGTAGCTATAGCACTTACGACCGCAGCAAAACGTCGGCGGAGCGCAACCTTGATCAGGAGACCGTCTGTATCTTCAGCGATCGAAACCTCAGGCGGCCGACCGAGAATCGAATTGTTCGATAAGCTAATCCAACCCATACGCATGAATCTTCGTCAGCAACGTCTTGTAGCTGACGCCCAGTCTTTGCGCGGCTTCAGTCTTGTTCCACTTGCATTCGCGCAGGGTCGCTTCGATCTTTGCTTTTTCGACGGCGCGGACAGCTTGTGCAGAGATGTCGGCCAGGGAGCCGTCGAGTGAGAGTTCCGTTTCGGGTGCGGCGGCGGCGCGAACGTTGGCCGAGAGGCCAAGGTCAGCGGCGTGGAGTTCGGCATCGTTGAGAATGGCCGCACGCTCGATGACATTTTGCAACTCCCGGACATTTCCGGGCCATGAGTGCGCACGAAGGGCTGACAGCGCGTCGACGGCGAACTTCAGGCGCGGCTTCTTTAACTCGCGACGGAAACGGTCGAGGAACGCTTCGGCCAGCAGCACAATATCTTCGCCGCGGTCGCGTAGCGGAGGGATCGCGATAGGGAAGACGTTCAAGCGATAGAACAGGTCTTGTCGAAACTCTCCGGCGGCCGCGGCCTGCGAGAGGTCGCGATTCGTGGCCGCGACGATTCGAACATCGACAGTGACTTCGCCCGAGCCGCCAAGGCGCTCGATCTTCTTCTCTTCCAGCGCACGCAACAATTTTGCTTGCACCGTGAGCGGCACCTCTCCGATTTCGTCGAGGAACAGCGTTCCTCCATGGGCCATCTCGAAGCGTCCGGCCTTGCGCTGGTTTGCGCCGGTGAAGGCCCCCCTTTCGTGACCGAAGAGTTCGTTCTCGACCAGTGTGTCGGGAATTGCAGCACAGTTAATCGCGATGAACGGTTTTTTTGCCCGTGGACTGAGCTGGTGAATCGCGCGGGCGAAGAGTTCTTTTCCAGTACCGCTCTCGCCCAGCAGCAATACGGTTGATTCACTCGGCGCGATACGCTGCATGGCGCGGGCGGCTTCCTGCAGTTTCGGGTGCTCGCCGAGGATGCGCGGCAGGCCCAGGCGTCGCGCGGTCTCTTCGCGGAGAACTACGTTTTCTCGCAGAAGTTGTTGCCGCTCGATAGCGCGTGCGAGCAACTGTTGGAGATGATCGAGGTCGATCGGCTTTTCGATGAAGTCGAAAGCGCCATCGCGCATGGCCTGCACGGCCTGCTGCACAGAACCGTACGCAGTCATCAAAACCACCGGCAGCGTCGCATCGTTGTCGAGCGCGGCCTGGAGCACATCCATGCCGCTGCCGTTAGGGAGCCGCAAATCGGTGAGCACGGCGGAGAATCGTCGCGAAGCCAGCAGCGTCATGGCGGGCGGCGCGTCCGGCGCGGGAACGACTTCATATCCCATGCGCCCGAGCGCTGTCGTCAGCATCTCGCGCAATTCAGCTTTGTCTTCGACGAGGAGGATGGAATCCATTCAACGGCAAAACCGGTAAACGGGAAAATCTTAACCCGATACAACTCACTGCTGCCTCAAAACACCGAACAACGAAGAACCTACACCGGGAACTGAAAACTGACTCAATCTAGTCCGTGAACCCCAGCGCGTCTTGCCGCGTCTTTCATGTCTTCCAACTTGTCCCGTTCGGCGTCGCGTTCCTTCTGTTTCTTGGCGATATCTTCGTGGTACTTCTTTTCCTCTGTGGCCCAGTGAGCTTCGTCGCGCAGTCGCAGTCCGAGATCGGCATAATAGGCCGACATGCGCAATCTGTAATCGCGATCGATCTGCTGTACCTGCTGGTCGAGGCTCTGCACCTTGGCTTCTTGCGCGGCAATCTTGCTCTTCCACATCTCGGTCCGCTTGATCTCCTCGTTCGCAGGCAGAGGACCTTCTTTCGTGGTGAGATCGCTCTTCTCGTCGGCTTTTTCGTCCTTTCCTGCTTTCTCGGCAGAATCTGTCGGAGACGGCTCTGGTGCGACTACGTCGGGGCCCGCGGACCGGATGTCGTCATTAGTGATGACTTTTTCGCCGTGCGGCTTGGGCTTTGCGCGCTCCTGGCGAGCCACATCGCCGAGCGGTTCCTGCGCAGCGGCAAGTGCCGTCGCAGCCACCACGAGAATTGAGCACGCCACCCACTTCCAGAGATGCTTCATAGACACTCCCGCCTCAAGTCGCTGCAGGCAAAGATGAATGCGATTCTGGCGGTATTCTAGCCCGCCCTTCAGGACAATGATGCCTCAGTTTGTGGCAGGAAGCGAAAGTATAAAGGTGGTGCCCTCCTGGCCAGAGACCACGGTAACCTTACCTCCGTGATCGCTGACGATGCGGTGCACCAGCGCAAGCCCCAAACCGGTGCCGTTCGGCTTGGTCGTGTAGAAGGGAATGAAGATTTTCTCCAGCACCTCGGGCGGCATTCCCGGACCGTTATCTTTAATGCGCACCTCGGCGACGCTATCCTTCACAACGGCCGAGACGTCGATGCGTACGTCGTTGCCCTTGGCTTCGACGCTGTTGCGGAAGAGATTGGCGATCGCCTGTCGAAGGGCGGTCCGGTCTCCGGAGAGGACCACATCTGCGCCCACGTTGATGTGCAGCTCGACGCCTGTTTCACGCGCGCAATCGTCGAAGAGGGGGGCAAGTTCCACCGGATCCCGCGAAATTGTCTGCGGGCCCCGTGCAAACGCCAGAAAGTCGGACACGACACGGGTGAGGTTGGCGGTCTCGTTTCGAATGCGCTGGCCGAAGTCGCGTGCGCTTGCGTCTTCGGATTTCGCCAGCATCTGAGCGTAGCCGCTGATCGTAGCGAGCGAATTCTTGAACTCGTGTGCGATTCCGGCAGACATTTCACCCAGCGCAGCCATCTTCTGGCGTGTGCGGGCCTCGCGCTCCAGCGCCGTAATCTGGGTGAGGTCGCTTACCAGGCAGGCAGCGCCAAGCCCTTCCCCGGCGGAGCCCTTCACCGGTGACAGAGTGATGCCGAGCACGCGATCTTCGCCGCCGGGAGTTCGATAGTCGGCTTCCATTCGCCGAAAAGGAGTTCCCTGGCCGATGGCGATCTGTACGGCCTGCATCAGCGCGATACCCGTCGAATGGTGCTCACCGTTCTCCAATCGCAGAGCGGTAACGGTGCGGAAGATGTCGCGCGCGTGCAGGCCCAGCGGCGAAGCGTATCCGAGAATTCCTCGCGCCGCCTGGTTCGCCTGCTGCACGATTCCCATGTTGTTGAACAGGAGCACGCCGGAGGTGAGATTCGTCAGCACCACGGCGCTCATGTTTTCGCTGGCGGAAGCACGGGCGGAGGCCTCGGCTCGAAGCCGAACCAACTCCTGTTCCTGCTCTTTCAGCCGCTGAATAACTCCGTGATAGGCCTCTAGTGCGAAGCCGGAATCGTCTCCTGTCGAACGGCGAGGGCTTGGCTCTTCCACCATCGACCGCCGCATGCGTCGGATGAACATGACGCCGAGAACTAGCATTGCCAGCGCCAGTACAAATGTCAGGATGGCGCGCATCACGACCGGGTTGGTCAGCAGGTCCTTCAACGATAAAGTCCCAGGTACCAGTTCGCGACACGTTCCCCGAAGAACGTGACGAACAGCGCGGCGCCGCCCAGGAACGAACCGAAGGGCAGCCGCATGCAACGCATGGCAGAATCGTACGCCTCCTGCCGGCGTTCTTTCTCGTCAGGAAAGCGTCTTTTCAACGATACGGCTTTCTGTCGCCTGCGATAAACGGCCGGGAACATCGCGATCCCGATCACCGCTGCCCCAACCGAAGCCGCGAAAACCGTCAGCACCGTCAGCCGAACACCGAGGAACGCGCCAATCATCAGCAGCAATTTCACGTCGCCGAATCCCATTCCAGGCATGCCGCGCATTCGAAAGTAGAGTTCTCCGGCAGCCCATATAAAGCCGCCGCCGATGAAGGCTGCGAGAAGGGCATCCGCCAATGAAAGAGCGCGCCAGTTGAAATCGCCGGCATAGAGAAACTCGAAGAGTCCGTTGAGCGGCACCACCAGGCTGAAAGCCAGCCCAATGAAAAAGCCCGGCAGCGTGAGCAGGTCGGGCAACAGACGGTTCTCGCAATCGGTAAAGATGAGCCCTAATAGCAGGAACGAGAACGTTGTGTACTTCACCGCCGCGAGACTCGGTCCGAATTCCCAGAAGCAGGCGGCGAACAGAATGCCGGTGAGCAACTCGACGCCGATATACCTGGCGGCAATGCGTGCGCCGCAGTTTCGGCAGCGGCCTCGCAAAACCAGCCAACTCACAACGGGGATGTTGTCATAACCAGCGATGGGTTTTTTGCAACTTGGGCATGCGGACCGCGGCGCCACTACCGAAAGCCCGCGTGGCATCCGGTAGATGCAGACGTTCAGGAAACTTCCGAATACGAGGCCGAAAATGAACGCGACCGCCGTGAAAACAGTGTTGGGGTCCAAAGTATTTTCCGTGGCTGCTGGTCTGAGTGGAGATTATATCCGGCGCAGGCAGGGTTCTGGTTCGCAGGTGCCCAAGAGGGTAAACGTTCATAGGGCTCAGGTTCTTGGCTGAAAAACTCTAAGAAGCCATCCTCTGTTCCTGCTCTTCTGTCTCGTATTGCAGAAGCGGCCCCGGGAGGATTGGCGCCCTTTGGTTATCCGGCAACTCCCCCATCCAGTTAATCAGCCGCCTATTTACGAGTCTCAGTTCAGGGTCATCGGCGCACCACCTGTGGCCCTCCTGCCTGAGTATCGGAAACCCGTACCCGGGAGACTCGTCCTTCTTTCGCTTCTTCCATTCTTCCAGGGCGCGGATGAGGTCATTGCTGAGCGCTTCAAACGGGCGCAACACCAGGATCCAGTGATGAAAGGCATCCATGAGGTACGCGCCAGGAGTAACGCCGGGGATGCCATTCTTGTGCCGGGCATGATGCCGACGCGCGATTTTTTTAATCTCCGGGTTCCGGTCAGCGTCGATCAGGAGTCGATCGTTGGCGACCTTCAGGGACTCCAGAGCCCGGTCCAGATAGGCAGAGTCTTCCAGCCGGGCGAAGATAAGGGCCGTAAACTTCGGCATCTCAAGATAGTTGCGACGAACCGAAGGACAGTTGCCAGCGAAAAATCGCCCTTCTGGGGTGCGTGCCACGGCCTTTGTGTCGCAAAAACAAAGGCGGCCCTTTCGGACCGCCTGCTTACTACGCAAGGAAACTATTGATCCATCGAGCGCCGGTTCATCTGGTTTCCACCTGGCTGCGTCGTGACTACGATCGGGTTCTGGAGATCGAAGCTGAGCAGAGCTTCCGACCCGAGGTGAATCTGCTGGCCCTTGCCCATAGTAGCTACTCCGCCGCCCGCACCGGCTCCGGCTATGGTTCCGATCGCCGCGCCCTTACCGCCACCGGCGATCCCGCCGATGATGGCTCCGAGGACGGCGCCCCCACCGACTTTTCCGGCTGTGCTCTTGCCACGACCCTTGGTCTGGCGAGACCACTGGTTCGTGCTCAGGTTATAGGTCTTGCCATTGAAACTCAACGTCGTGAGTTCCAGTACCATATCGGCTGCGCCGGCATAGCGACCCGCACTCTTCACGTCCACCACACGGCCCTGCACATCGGCATCCTGCGGGATGACGACTTCGTCGTCAATCACCACGGGGGCATTCAATGTCGCACGGAACTGGTCTCCCACCTGGTTCTTCTCCGAGTCGAGTGTATCGATCAGGCGAATCGAGAGCTGCGTTCCCGATGGCACCGTGATCTTCTTCGGCTGCGGTGGTGGCGGCGGCGTGTTGTCCGCTACAGCGGCGTTACCGGCCGAGGTCGTCGCAGGCATCGAGTTCATATTCGAGGAATTGCTTGCCGACTGCGAGTTGTCCGAGTAGCTTCGCTCGCGACGCGGACTCGGGCGGCGCGGGGCTGCGCGCCGTTCGGGCTTGGTTTCGGTTGCCGCCTGGGTTGCTTCCGGCTGCTGCTCGGCCGGTGGCTGCGCCTGGGCAGCCTGCGTCGTCAGGTTGTTGACGACGGTCTTGACGCCGTCGATGGCGGCAGCATCCTGTGCCGCGGCGGCGCGTTCCGCATCCGAATTCACGGTTCCGGAGAGCGTGACGATACCGTTGGCCGACTGCACGCTGATCTGCCGGCTTTGAACGTTCGGGTCGGAGAATATCTTGGATTGCACATCGCCGGCGACCTGTGCGTCGCTCCGCGTGGCTGCGGTCTTGTTGCACGCTGTGCCGATCAACATCGCCAGCACAGCGATCATGACAGGGTACAGCGCTGCCTTCATCTTCATACTGGAACTCTCCTCTGTCGCGGTACGCTTGTTGCGTTAGATGCAGAGTTGCTGCACCCGGACCACCTGGATTCGGAAATTCTCCGCGCCAGAATAGCCCAACCGCACTTCTAATTGCGAGTAGTCTCCAAGGTTCTAGAACCCTGGAAGGGCCAATTTGTTGTGCAAAAACAGGCTCACAGGGGCAATTGAGAATCGTGACTGGTGGGTCGACCTTAGTTCTCCAAAGTCCATTCGATCGACTATTCACGATTCACAATCTACGCTCTTCTCCGTTCCCTTTCATTTACTTTCCCGGTGCTCTCTTTTGTGATACAAACAACCGCTCTTATAGTTAATAGTTAGTAGAACTAGGCTTCTTTTCTTGATATGCCATTCAAAGTTGAACGTTCTGAATTCGATCCCGAGGACGGCTTCCTCTACTACGTCTCGTTCAAGCCGCACCTGCAGGTCTCGGCCGAGGAAATCAAGACTCGCATGCCGGTAGAGGCGGCGATCTCGGTCTCCGAAACTGGCGAACTCGCCGACCTTTCGTTCGAGATTCCGAAGCCTTGCCGGAACGATCTGGCCATGCAGTTCATCCGGAGTGACGCCATGGCCGACTACATCGAGCCGAAGGTCCTGATCGCCGTGCCAGGCTTCAGCGGCGATGCCGTGCTCAAGGCTCCCGCCAAACTGGACCTTGATCGCGCCGGCCGCATCGTCGGCATGGAAATCCAGTGGCAGCCGGGCACGGCGAACCAGATCAACTGAGATTCCGGGCACGGGCGTCTTGCCGGCAGTGATGACCTTTATACCTTTCACGATGGACTGGTCGTACGCTTGGAGATCGAAATGTCTGCCGACATAGAAACCGCAAATGTTGGGCACAAAGCTCAGAGCGATGTCACCGCCTTCATTCTTACCGGCGGCAGGAGCGAGCGCATGGGGCAGGATAAAGCGTCGCTGAGTCTGCCCTCCGGTCGAACGCTGCTGGAGAACGCTCTCGCGGTCGCCGGAGCCGTGGCCGGACAGGTCGGAATTGTGGGTTCGCGCGAGAAATATGCTGGATATGCCTGGGCGGGTGAGATCGTGGAAGACGTCTTTCGCGACCGAGGCCCTCTCGGCGGCATTCACGCTGCGCTCTCGACGACAACCACGGAGTGGAACATCATTCTCGCCGTCGATCTCCCCGGAGTCACTGCGGCGCTACTCGGTTGGATTCTGAAGATGGCGCGAGAGGCGGGTTCGCAAGTCACCGTGGCATCCGTCGTCGGTGGCCTGCAGCCCCTCTGCGGCGTCTATCGCCGGGGCTTCCGCGAGCGCGCCGAAAGGGCCCTCAAGGACGGCCACAATAAAGTCGACGCCAGCTTCGATCGCGCCTCCCTGCGCATCCTAACGGAAGAAGAGGTGCGAGCAGCGGGCTTCTCCCCGGAGATGTTCGCGAACGTGAATACGCCGGAGGAGTTCGAAAAACTCGCGGCAGAGAAGTGAATGAGGTACGAGGTGCCATCTACGAACTTCGAGATGCGAGCAAAATCGGCTCAGCTTTCCTGGTACCTCGCACCTCCTACCCCGTACCTCGCACCTTCCTTGCATCTTGCCCCTTGAACCTTGTACCTTGAACCCCGGTACCCGGCACCCCTTATGACTGACCGCCAGCCCTATATCGACTTCCAGCACGTCTGCAAGGCATTCGGCGACAAGGTCGTGCTCGATGACGTCAGCTTCGTCGTCTACCCGGGCGAGACCGTCGCTATCCTGGGGCGCTCGGGCGTGGGCAAGTCCGTGTCGCTCCACCACATCATGGGATTCCTCAAGCCGGATTCCGGCCGCGTCTGGGTCGCCCACGAGGACATCACCGACTACCCCGAGCGCGAACTCGAACGCATCCGCAAGAAAGTTACGATGGTCTTTCAGAACGGTGCACTCTTCGACTCGATCACCTGCGGCGAGAACGTCGCATTCCCACTGCGCGAGCGCGGAGACCTGACCGAAGAGCAGATCTACCAGATCGTCGATGGCCTGCTGGAGATGGTCGGCGTCAAGCAGTATCGCGACCAGCTTCCCTCGGATCTTTCGACCGGAATGAAACGTTCGGTGGCGATTGCGCGCGCGCTGGCTGCGCAACCCGAGTGCATCCTGTACGACGAGCCGACAACCATGGTCGACCCGCTAATGGCGCAACTGCTGGGCGATCTCATTAAAAAGCTAAAGTATCAGTTGAAGCTGACCTCGATTGTCGTGACCCACGACATGGCGCTCGCCCAGAAGGTCGCCGACCGCGTCATCTTCCTCCACGAAGGCAAAAAGGTCTTCGACGGCCCGCCCGCTGAGATGAAGAATTCCGAGGTCGACATCGTCCGCGAATTCATGCACCTCGATTCCTTCGAGATGATCGAAAACATCCCACCACCGGAAGAGCGACCGAGAGCGTAAACGCTCTGCCACAAATAACGAATCGTCATTCGGAGTGCAGCCGCGCGCTTTTTGCACGGCGGAGTCGAGGGACCTGCATTTCTTCCTCGACAGGACACCCCTCTCTTGCCGCTCCGAAAGGTCGTTGTTATACTCGAAGCACGGGCCCGTAGCTCAGCTGGATAGAGCACTTCGCTACGAACGAAGGGGTCGGGCGTTCGAATCGCTCCGGGCCCGCCATACCGATTCTTCTTCCTGACTCCGATTCATCCTTATCAACCACAGACAGAGCGCAATGCTATGATTCTGCGCCATGGTGAAGAACTAAACGATACCAACTTCATCTAACATCCATCGCTGCAGACAAGATGGATTGATGAGAACGGGCCCTACCATAATCTATCCTCGACTACCCATTCCGATCCGATCGCCTCGCCCGCCCTCTCCTCTACAATAACTGCGATGAAACTCCGCCTCGACAAACTCCTGACCGACCGCGGCCTCGCCTCCTCGCGTGAGCGTGCGCAGGCCATGATTCTTGCCGGGCGCGTGCTCATCAACGAGCAGAAGGTCACGAAGGCTGGAGCGCAGGTGGAGGAGTCAGCGGCGATCCGATTGCTCGGCGACGACATGCCGTACGTCAGTCGCGGCGGGTTGAAACTAGAGCGCGCACTCGAGCACTGGCGAATCGACTGCGAAGGGAAGACTGCACTCGATATCGGTACCTCGACCGGGGGTTTCACGGATTGTTTGTTACAGCACGGTGCAGCGCGAGTCATTGCCATTGACACCGGCTACGGCCAGATCGACGCGCGGTTGCGCAATGATCCACGTCTTCGACTGCTGGAGCGAACCAACGCCCGCTATCTGGAGCCAGAGTCTCTCCCCGAAGACGCCGACATCATTGCCATGGACGTGTCTTTTATCTCTGCTACACTCGTCCTTCCGGCGGTTCTGCGCGCGGCAGGAGCCGACCCACCCTTTGCGCCAACAGTGGGCGCAAAGGATGGGGTACCCAGTGTCAAGCCGCTCCACCGTCGAGACCTGGTCGTGCTCGTGAAGCCGCAGTTCGAGGTTGGGCGCGAGCGGGTCGGCAAGGGCGGTATTGTTCGCGACGAAGTTGCGCAGCAGGACGCCGTCGCAAAAGTTCGTGCCGCCGTCGAGCAGTTGGGCGGCGCCGAAATTGAAGTCATCGATTCGCCGATTCTCGGCACGGAAGGGAACAGGGAGTTTCTTCTGCACGCGGTATTTGGGGTCTCGAGCGAAGAATGAAAACTGCCGCTATCATTTCCAAGCCGTCGAAGCAGGAGTTGCACCAGATTGTCCCCGAAGTTCTGCGATGGTTCGCCGACCACGACTACCAGGTAACCATTGACCTGGAGACCGCCACCTACGCCGCGCACGATCGCGTCGTCCCTCGCGACAAAATCGGCGAGTTGAGACCCGATTTCGCGTTGGTGCTCGGTGGTGACGGGACGCTGCTTTCCGCCGCGCGCGCCGTTTCTCCGCAGGGCATACCCATCCTCGGCGTCAATCTCGGCTCGCTCGGATTCCTGACCGAAGTTCCGCTCAGCGAACTTTATGAAACGCTGGCGCAGATTGACGCCTGCCGCTGCCCGGTCGAATCGCGCTCGGTACTTGAATGTCGTCTGGTGCGCGACGGAAACTGCCTGGAAACGTATTACGCGCTGAACGACGTTGTGGTGAACAAGAGCGCAATCGCGCGGCTCGTGGCTTTCGATCTGTTCATCGACGACGCTTTTGTCGTTCAGTACAAGGCGGATGGAGTGATCACCTCGACGCCAACGGGTTCCACCGCGTATTCGCTTGCAGCGGGCGGGCCTGTGCTCATGCCGAGCGTGGATGCTTTCGTGATTACCCCGGTGTGTCCGCATGCGCTCACGCATCGGCCGCTGGTCGTGCGAGACACCGTGGACGTTCAACTCGTCATCAATACCGACGGCGAGCAGGCCTTTCTCACCATCGACGGCCAGGTCGGCATTCCCGTCCTCAGCGGCGATCATGTTCATTGCCGTAAATCGACGCACTCCGTCTCGCTTTTCCGTATGAGACGCACTTTCTTTGATGTACTACGTAACAAGTTGAAGTGGGGGCAGCGGTAAAACACCCACGTCTGCTGATTACGGCAGATGGGGCCACGGATAACGACCTCATTTCGCAACTGCGAGGAGCCCCATGATTCGCAATCTTCAACGCATCGCTCTCATAATTCTTCTCACGTTCGGTTTCCGCCTCGTGGCCCAACAGCGGCCTGCCGCCGACGTCATCCTGACCAACGCAAAAATCTGGACGGTCGATCCGGAGCGTCCGAGAGCCGAAGCCGTGGCGATCATCGGCGACCGCATTGTCGCCGTCGGCTCCGCCGCCGAGATTGATCGCTGGCGAGGCTCCGCCACGAAAATCATCGACGGGGGCGGCAAACTCGTGCTGCCAGGCTTCAACGACGCACACGTTCATTTCTCCGACGGCGGTCACCAACTAGATAGCGTCGATCTGCGCGATGCGACGTCGCAACAAGAGTTCAAGAAGAGAATCGCAGAGCGCGCCCAGCATTTCCCGAAGGAGTGGATGACCGGCGGCAACTGGGACGACCAGAAGTGGACTCCGGCGAAGCTGCCGACCAGGCAACTCATCGATTCGGTCACGCCGAACACGCCCGTCTTCGTCAGTCGCTATGACGGGCACATGGCGCTGGCTAACAGCGTGGCGCTAAAGATCGCGGATATTACGAAAACGACGAAAGCGCCTCCGGGTGGCGAGATCGTAAGGGATGCGAACGGCGAGCCCACCGGCGTCCTGAAAGATGCGGCGATGGACCTGGTGTACTCGAAGATTCCGCCGCCGACTCGCGCCGAACTCACCAGGATCATTCGTCGCGCCATGGCGCACGCGTCGCGCCTCGGCCTCACCAGCGTGCAGGACATGGCTGTGCCGTACGAGGATGTCTCGGTCTTCTCGGAACTCGCCGAGAAGAACGAGTTGACCACGCGGATATACGTCGCGCCGCTGATTGCGAACTGGCAGGACCAGGCGAAGATCGGCATACGGCACGCCTTCGGAACGTCGTATCTCCGGATGGGCGCACTCAAAGGTTTTGCGGACGGCTCGCTCGGCTCGAGCACCGCGTACTTCTTCAAGCCCTATGCAGATGATCCGAAGAATCGCGGTCTGCTAGCGGAGGATATGATCCCGCTGTCCAAGATGCGCGACCGTTTGATCGGGCTCGATGCCGCCGGTTTGCAGTCGTGCATTCACGCCATCGGCGATGAGGCGATCTCCGACGTGCTCGATCTTTACCAGGACGTTGTCAACAAGAACGGCCCGAAGGATCGGCGCTTCCGCATCGAGCACGCGCAGCATATGGCCCCCAAGGATTTCGATCGCTTTCGCCAGTTGGATGTGATCGCTTCAGTGCAGCCGTACCATGCGATTGATGACGGCCGCTGGGCGGAGAAGAGAATTGGCGCGGAGCGCGCGAAGGCAACGTATGCCTTCCGCACTTTCCTGGACAACAAAGTCCGGCTCGCCTTCGGCACCGATTGGCCGGTTGCGCCGCTCAACCCGCTGCTGACCATCTACGCCGCCGTAACGCGCGAAACGCTCGACGGCAAGAATCCGGACGGATGGTATCCCGAGCAGAAGTTGAAAGTGAGCGAGGCCGTCGAGGCGTATACCATGGGTTCGGCTTACGCGGAATTCCAAGACAAGGAAAAAGGCTCCATCACGCCGGGAAAACTTGCGGATATGGTGATGCTGAGTGATGATATCTTTGCTATTAAGCCCGACGCCATCAAAGACGTAACCGTGCAAATGACCATGGTGGGGGGCAAGGTGGTTTATCCCATGAAGGAACAGTGAAAAATCTGTTCCAAAAGGGAATTGCTTAACACTTTTGGACGGTGTGGAAGCGTAGCCGGTCCGGTAATCTAGTAGGGTAATGATCCAGTCGCCGAGAAGAAGACGGGTTTCTGTGTGTGTCATCGCCGCTCATCCGATGGTGCTCACGCAGTTGCAGCGCATCCTGAACGCTGCGCCCCTCTATGTCGACGAACAGCGGCTCTCCGTCGTGAACTCGGAGAGTGTACAGCTACCCAAAGCCACCATCTACATCCTCGACGCCTCCAGTTGTCCGGAAGGCCCAGCGACACGAGTCGCCCAACTACTCCAGCAGGAACCCGATGCCAACGTGCTGGTCCTGGGAGAGCAGTTTGAGGAGTCGGTGGCATTTGAACTGTTGAACCTCGGAGTAAAAGGCCTGGTGACACACGAAAGCATGGATCAGCAGTTGCCGCGCGCGCTGGAGACCATTTCGTCCGGTGGCCTGTGGGTTTGGCGCAGGATGCTTTCGAAATTCGTCGACAGCCTCGTTGGAGCCTCTCGCACACACGACACGGCACATCTGCCGGAAGTGCGCATGAGCCAGCGTGAACGGCAGATTGCCAGCGCGCTTCTCAAAAACCTGACCAACAAAGAGATTGCGAACGAACTGAACATCTCGGAGCGAACCGTAAAATTTCATGTCTCCAATCTTTTAAGCAAGTTCAAAGTCCAGCGACGCTCCGATCTTCTTGTTCTCTGGTACGGGCAGGGCCCGTCGACTTACGATCCGCGCTTCAGTAATTGACCCAGGCTTTTCATCGCAAACGGAGCGGTGGCCGCAGGGAGAGATCTGCGTTGGATTTCCGATCAGGCCAATCGTGAAAACGCGATGGGCGAGGAGCGCCTCAATGTTCTTGCTTTAATTTCCCGTAATGGGAATTTAGTGGAGTTTCTGAGGTGTTCACTCTGCGAAAAACTTCCGCTGTTTGGTCCAAAACTGCACAATTGAGAGTAGATGTTCTCCTGTATGTGGTTGTTATGTCATGCACTGCTAAATGGCCCCCGACGTGCTTCCAAATACAACAGCATCCCCAAGTAGTATTTGAGTTGTTTTGCCGGAGGTAGTCATTCGTGATTCGCTGGGTCGTCTTTGAAGTTGAACTCCCCCCGCCGAGCGAGCATGCATGTGGACCGGACTGCATGTGTTTTCAGCCTTCCGAGGCTGAGCGCGCTGTAAACATAAACACATTTTCCGAAGAGCCAAAGCTTCAACTGGTGCAGCGGAAACGTAAATAAGAGCCATAAAGCTTAACGGGGCTGAGTGAAAACCACTCGGTCCTTTTTTTTTGCCGACGGGATTCAGCGTCCACTCGAAGCAGACTTGAGCGAGGCTGATTCTTGACCTCTGGGTCCTCTTTCCCACCGGGTGGGCGATTTTCCGCTCTCAGAGTAGCTACAGACCTGAACGATAAGGTTTCGAGACCTGTCCCTCTGTGTGTCTCTGTGGTGACTCGGGTTGCTAAATTCCCGCGCTGTCCCCTGCGTCAGGAGCATCCGGTGCAGGCTGTTCTTTCAGCCGATCGAGGAGCCAGAACCTGGCTTCGATCTCGCATTTTTTCGAGCAGAAGATATTGTTTTCGCGCGCCCGGCTATTCGCCGACGAGAACTTGCTCTCGCACCAGACGCAAATCGAAACGTTTCCACCGGACTCGTAGCGCGACGACTGCATTGGACAGCCAAAGCATAGGTCGATTCGCAGTCACAAAGCTATACAGGGAATTGCTTAGGGTAATGACCAAAAGGGTGCACAAAATCTTGATTCAGAAAAGTGATTTGAAGTTAGGACTGTGCGAACCCTTCAATTCGGCCGGAATCCAGTGATCTTGCTGAAAAATGAGAGCCACTACGCGTCCGTTTCGGTTTTCAATGGCACACGACGCAAAGGATGTTGGACCCGCTCCCGGCAGAATGCCCAGGAATTCAAACGGGTGCAATTGCACCACAGCGAAATCAGTGCCTTCGTAAACGTAATTGTCCACCAGATACGGAAATGCCAGAGACTCTCTCACCAGCGGTAGGCCGATAATTTCTTATCGGGGGATATAGACGCCGGTTCGTGGATTCCCTCGGATCATCTCCGAGTTCTACGACTCCGTCCTTATCAGGTCCTCGAATGTCTCCCGCCGTAGAATCACCCGCGACTTTGATCCTTCCACCAGCACTTCCGCGGGCCTTGGGCGCGAGTTGTAGTTGGATGTGATCGACATTCCGTAGGCGCCGGTGTCGAGGATGGCGACGAGGTCGCCGGCCTTGAGGGGCGGCAGTGTGCGGCCGCGCGCAAAGAAATCGCCGGTCTCACATACTGGTCCAACCACGTCAGCCGTAATCGATTCGCCGCGCTCGAACTCGACGGGAACAATTTCGTGATACGCGTTGTAGAGCGATGGCCGGATCAGGTCGTTCATACCGGCGTCAACAATGAGGAACTGCTTGCCCGAGTTCTCTTTTACGTACAGAACGCGCGTAAGCAGCGCCCCGGCAGGCGCGGCGATCGACCGTCCGGGTTCGAGCAGGAGATGGAACTGTTCTTTGCGCAGCGAACTGAGAAGTGCCTTCGCATAAGCGCGAGCGGCCTTGGCAAAATCGCCTGAAGTTCCGCCCTCATAGTTGATTCCAAGTCCGCCGCCGGCATCCACCAGCGAAATATTCAGCCCGAAACGCATTAACTGGTGTGCAAGCCTGGTAATGCGTTCCATGGTTTCGCGGAAGGGTTCGACATCCGTGATCTGCGATCCAATGTGCACGCTGACCCCGACGGGCTCCAACCAGTCCATCTGCGCGGCTTCAGCATAGAACCGCGGAGCGTCGTCGATGTTGACGCCGAACTTGTGTTCCCGCAGCCCGGTAGTGATGTACGGGTGCGTCGTAGCATGGACATGGGGATTCACGCGAAATGCAATCCGCGCAGTCTTCTGCAAACGCGCCGCCCGCTCAGCCAATACGTGCAACTCTGCTTCGCTCTCGAGGTTAAAGAGCAGTATTCCCGCCCGCAGCGCCATGTCCATTTCTGCTGCGGTCTTCCCGACGCCGGAGAAGACTACTCGCTTCGCTGCTGTCTTGTCCGCCCGCAGGACGCGCTCCAGTTCTCCGCCGGAAACGACGTCGAACCCAGCGCCCATCTTCGCCAGCATCTTCAAGATTGTCAGGTTCGAATTAGCCTTCACCGAATAGCAGACAGTGTGCGGATACCTACCGAAGGCGGCGTCGAATGTCTCGAATCGTTCGCGAATCGTCGTCGCGGAATATACGTAGAGGGGAGTCCCGTGTTGCGCAGCGAGGCGCGACATCGGTACGGATTCGCAATGGAGGTCACGGTTGCGGTACAGGAAAGCTGGCGGTCGAGCGGTGATTTTAGGTGGTCGGGTCACTTTCTTTTCGGCGATGGCTTCGCATTAGGATTTCGTACTTTGAGAGCCACCACGCTTTGATCGTCGAACTGTTCCGTATCGCCCACGAAGTCAGTCACCGCGTGAAAGATCAGCGAGACGATTTCGTCGGCCGACTTGTAGCAATTACGCGCGACGATTTCTTCCGCGCGTTCGCGCCCGAACGTATTTCCGTGAGCATTGCGCGCGTCGAGAATGCCGTCGCTGAAGAACACGAAAACGTCGCCCGGCGCCGAGCGGAATGTGAACTCATCGTACTCCGCGCTCGGGAACAAACCCAGCGGCAAACCTGTGGCTTCGATACGCTCGACCTTTCCCTGGTGGCAATAGATCGGGCGGGGAAGTCCGCTGTTGGCGATTTGCAGCACGCGTTCCGTATCGTCCCACACGGCGTAAATGATCGAAACATACTGCGCTTCGATCGGACGCTCCGCGAGAGAGAGATTGATCGCCTCGAGCATCTGCGCGGCGCCCGGTTCTTCCGCAGCGTGCGACCGCAGAATCCCGCTGACCAGCGCAGCGTAGATCGCCGCCGGAGCGCCCTTCCCGCTGACGTCGCCGATCGCGATGGCGGTCTGGTTCCCGGCGTAGCTCAGAAAATCGTACATATCGCCGCCGATGGTACGAGCAGGAGTGAATTTTGCCGCTACTTCCGCAGTGCCTAACGTGGGCGTCGTATGCGGCAGCAGCCGATATTGCAACTCGCGCGCCAGCAACAGGTCCTGTTCGAGCCGCTTCTCCTGACGCTTGATCTGCTCATAAAGCCGGGCATTTTCAATGGCGATGGCAATCTGCGCCGCCAGCGTCACCATCGTACGCATGTGGTCTTCCGTGAAGTACGCTCGCCGCGTGTGTTCGAGGTCGAGAACGCCGATGACCTTCTCTTTATAGATGAGCGGAACGCACAGCTCTGAGCGCGTCTCCGGGTTCACGGCGATATACCGTGGATCCCTGCTCACGTCCGGAACCAGCACCGGCTGTCCGAGTCTGGCCGCTGCGCCTACGAGTCCGTTTCCGAGTGCAATATCGTGCTTCAGGTGGATGCTTTCGTTGAAGCGCAATGAGAAGCGGTGCTGCAGTTTCTTTCCGCTGTCGTCGACGAGCAGGATGCTGAACATCTGGTAATCGATGAGACGGGTGAGCAGTTCGCCGATGCGCTTCAGCAATTGATCGAGATCGAGTATCGACGTAACTTCACGGCTGATCTCGTTCAGCAGGATCAGCGTTTTGGCCTGCTTCGAAACCCGCGTGTAAAGCCGCGCGTTCTCGATCCCGATGGCAATTCGTGATCCGACCAGCGCCAGGAGGTCGCGGTGTTCTTCCGTGAAGTAGTTCGGGACTGATGCTTCGATATCGATGACGCCGATAACACGGTTCTTTATGATCAGCGGGATCGCCAGCTCGGAGCGCACGCCTTTGGCGCCTTCAATGAAGTTCGGCATCTCGCGAACATCGTTCACCAGTACCGCTTCACGCTTCGCCGCCGCCAGCCCGGTCACTCCCTCGCCAACCTTCACGCGCATCCGTTCCGCCAGCTCCGGCGGATGGCCCACCTGGAACCGAATCTTCATCTCCTGCGTTTTCTCATTCAGCAGCAGGATGGCGAAGATCTCGTAATTCATAACGCGGCGGATAAGTTCCGACACGCGGCGCAGAAGGGTGTCGAGGTCGAGCGTCGCGTTGACGACGTCGGCCACCTCCAGTAGCAGCGAATCCGTACGTGCCGGTGATGTAGATTGTGCCGTCGTACTCATCCCCAAATGATGCCTGTCCTGGTAGTCCCCGGCCACCTCGCCCGGGAAACGATTTTGCCTCAGTAGCCCCGGCCGCCTCGGCTCGGGTCACCCTAAAAAGAACAGCTAATGAGTGAGGTCCAACCCTGATTTTATCATCCGCCGTCGCAGCGCTTTTCCACCGCCGATTGCGGAGCCAAGTCAGTGAAACTACAATTCTCCATGTCTCGCGCATCTAGCATTCGTGAGGACCTTATGACGACAACACGCCCGACAATCACCTGGCTGGGACATTCCACTTTCAAGATTGAATACGCCGGACGAATCATCCTGATCGACCCATGGGTCAGCGGAAATCCCGCTTGCCCGGACTCCCAAAAGAAGTTCAAGAAGCTCGATCTGATGATCTGCACCCATGGGCATTTCGACCATATTGGCGACGCCGTCCCGCTCATTCGCGAACATCAACCGAAGGTCATCGGCATCTTCGAGCTTTGCCAGTGGCTCGGCAAGCACGGCGCCCAGAACATCAGCCCAATGAACAAGGGTGGCAGCCAGGAGTTTGAGGGAATCAAAATAACCATGGTTCACGCCGATCACTCCTGCGGCATACAGGACGACGATGGCTCGATCATTTATGGCGGCGAGCCCGCCGGCTACGTGATCAAGTTTCCCCACGGCCCCACGCTCTACCACGCCGGCGACACCAATGTGTTTGGCGACATGGCCATCATCCGCGAACTCTATGCGCCCGATTACGCCATGCTACCCATCGGCGACCTCTTCACCATGGGCCCCGTCGAAGCCGCCTACGCATGCCACCTGCTGCACCCGAAGGTCGTCATCCCCATGCACTTTGGCACCTTCCCGCCACTAACCGGCCGCCCCAAGCAGTTGGAAAAAGTCTCGCGCGACCTCGGCATCGAAGTCTGGGAGATGAAACCCGGCGACAGCAGGGAACTGAAGATACTCGAACCGGCGATCGTGAAATGATTCATAAGGGCTCGGCTGTTGTGAAATGATTTGAAGGGGTACGGCTTTAGCCGTGCCATTGCGAGTTGTTCGTTTTCTGATTTGTTTTTGTCATTCCGAGGCGACTTTAGTCGGCGAGGAATCTGCTTTTCTCTCTTAACAAGGAGCTTCCCTTGGGCGAAATCTTTATCGACGGCATCGACGAGTACATCCACAGCCTGCTTCCCGCGCGCGACGAAGTCCTCACCGAGATCGAGGAGCAGGCGCGCCAGCGCAATATCCCGATCGTCGGTCCTGCCGTGGGCCGCCTTTTCTACCAGCTCGTGCAGATGACCCAGGCCGAGTCCGTTTTCGAGATGGGATCCGCCGTCGGTTATTCGACCATCTGGTGGGCGCGCGCGGTCGGCGAAGGCGGACGCGTCATCTACACCGATGGCGACCGCAAGAACGCCGACGAGGCTCGCGGATACTTCCAGCGCGCCGGCGTCGCCGATCGCATCGACATCCGCACTGGCGACGCCCTCGAACTCCTTTCCGAAGAGAAAGGCCAGTTCGACATCATCTTCTGCGACATCGACAAGGATGACTACCCGCGTGCCCTGCGTCTGGCCTCCCGGCGCGTCCGCAAAGGCGGCCTCTTCGTCGCCGACAACACCCTCTGGCACGGCCGCGTGATCGCCGCGGAAGGTTCGAAAGAAGCCGACATGGAAACGACTAAGGCAATCAAGGAATTCAATCAGGCGTTATACGAGTCGAAGGAGTTCTTCACGACCCTGTTGCCGCTGCGGGATGGAGTGGCGGTGGCGATGAAAATCTGATGAGGTGCAAGGCACAAGGTACAAGGTGCAAGAACGACGCCATGGACTTCGCGGAGTCACCTGTATCATCGGGCGAATGCAACTACGATAAAGCTTTCTAAACTTACCGTGGAATAGCGGAGTGCCTTTGCCCGGCTTCCTCGCGCTGGAACTGTAAAAGTGACTCCGCTTGATCAGCGGTTCGGTGTTTTCTTGCGCCTTGTACCTTGCACCTTGTACCTTGAACCTTGCACCTCCTCGATTCCCGCTCCCAGCACGGTTTCTCCCCAAATTTACACATTTCAATATTCGCTTCGATCAACATTCATGCGGCTTCAAATCACCCTCGAACCCGCAAAAAGCCTATCCATGCGGCTTTCCGTGTGATCCCCCGTCACAGACCTCTGCACCATTCTTGAAGCACCCCCTTGTGGACGAGCTGCACTCGATTGAAAACACGGCACTTATTCTTTCGCACGAAATCATTGACAAATTTTTATAGAAGCGTAGAAACACACTCGTTCTTTGACAGTTTCTGAAGTTTTCCCGGTTGGTTGGTGAGTCCGGGGCTCAAGCGAGCTCACCCAGCCCACACCGAGGTGGAAGCCGCCAGTGGTCGGCCACAAAATAGGTTAGCGCGGGCACGCGATGACTTAGGCCGACACAAGCCAGGGGCGACGGCGCCTGGCACAACCTGAGGGACGAAAGTTCAACAGGTCACGGGAATGACGGTTTTTGTGAACGATGCAGCGACGGTTGTATCGGACACGAAAATGAAGTTCCCGCGAAACTGACGGTAGCGACGGCAACCGCCATTGGGCAGGAGACGGCAGTCTCTAAGCCCGGCGCTCAGCACAAGCCGCAAGGCGAAATGCTCGAGCATCTGACGGCGACACCACAGACGTGAGGCGAGGAGGGGCAGCGAGGGTCTATAAGCGAGCTGCTGGTCGAGGAGAACAAGAGACGTCGAAGGCAAAATTGGGATCCCGGGGCGTGGTTCAGTTTGCCCGGTTGGTGGTAAGCCCGGAGCCCGAGTCGATAGATCGCGCCGAGCGATTTGCGCAAGCAAAACACCCGGAACGCAGGTCTGACAAGGGTCATACGCGAGCCGCTGGCTGAGGTGAAAGGGACAACAAAACCCCGGGATTTCTATTT
>JAVUPY010000085.1 GCA_032252755.1 Terriglobia bacterium | reverse complement strand
AAGGGCTACGGCTGCGCCGAGATGTCCAACGTCGAATACGGGTTGGTCATGCAGGAACTCGAGCGCGGCGACAGCGGCGTGCGCTCGTTCGTCAGCGTGCAGTCGGCGCTTGTCATGTATCCCATTTGGGCGTTTGGCAGCGACGAGCAGAGGGAGAAATGGCTCCCCGGAATGCAAAAGGGCGAGAAACTCGGCTGCTTTGGTCTGACCGAACCCGACTTCGGCTCCAATCCCGGCGGCATGCGTACTCGCGCCCGGAAAGACGGTAATGATTACGTCCTGAACGGCGAAAAGATGTGGATCACCTCGGGCTCGATCGCGGATGTTGCCGTAGTCTGGGCCAAGGTCGCCGACGAGGGCGATCGCGTTCGTGGCTTCCTCGTCGAAACCGATCGGCCCGGATTTAAGGCTGACGACGTCCACGGCAAATGGTCCCTTCGAGCCTCCGTGACGAGCGGCCTATCCATGCAGGACGTACGCATTCCCGCGTCCAATGTCCTGCCTAAGACCGAAGGGCTCAAGAACGCGCTCATGTGCCTGAACCAGGCGCGCTACGGAATCGCATGGGGAGCTGTGGGCGCTGCCATGGCCTGCTACGACACAGCGCTGCAATATTCGAAAATGCGCAAACAGTTCCGCGATCAGCCGATCGCCAGCCACCAACTTATTCAAGAGAAATTGGTCTGGATGATCAGCGAGATCACCAAAGCGCAGTTGCTCGTCTTGCAGGTAGGCCGCCTGAAGGATGCAGGAAAGGTACAGCACCAGCACATCTCGATGGCGAAGCGGAACAACGTGTGGATGGCGCTGGAGTGCGCGCGCATGGCCCGCGACATTCTGGGCGCCAACGGTATCGCCGACGACTACCCGATCATGCGCCACATGATGAACCTCGAATCGGTAAAGACCTACGAGGGCACGCACGACGTTCACGCGCTGATTATTGGAAATTCGATTACGGGAATTGACGCATTCTGACAGACGATAGAGAATGCTTGCCGCTCGACTCAGAGTGCAAAGTGGGGCAACTCTTCAAGAGGCCCGAGGTTCAAGGTACAAGGTGCCAAGACACATTTTTCTTGGACTCATACCTTACACCTTGTACCTCAAAGAACACGAGGAAACATGTCCATCACCGCGAATAACAAGCACGAATCCGTCGCCAAGAGCTTCGGCGTAAACATCGAATCCGATCTCGCACTTGAACTTCTTCGAGTGGTCGAGAACGCGGCGATCGCGTCGGCAAAAACCATGGGCTTCGGTGACCGCAAGCGTGCCGACGAAGTAGCCACAGAAGCGATGCGCGAGACGATGGATAGTGTTCCCATGGAGGGCACGATCGTCATCGGTGAAGGCGAACGCGACGAAGCACCGATGCTCTACATCGGCGAAAAAGTTGGAGCGCACTTCCCCGACGGCACGCCTGTACCGAAGATCGACATCGCTGTCGACCCGCTTGAGGGAACGAATCTCTGTGCTACCGGCGCACCGGGCGCAATCACCGTGCTGGCCGCGAGCGAACACGGTGGTCTGCTGCACGCGCCCGACTGTTACATGGAGAAGATCGTGGTCGGCCCATCGTGTAAGGGCCTGGTCGATCTCGATGCTCCCGTAGCGCATAACCTGAAGCAGATCGCGAAAGGCCTCAACCGTGACGTCGAAGACCTCGTTGTTATCGTCCTCGACCGCGCGCGGCACGAGAAGCTCATTAGTGACATTCGCAAGGCCGGGGCGCGAATCAAGCTCATCGGCGATGGCGACTTGTCGGCGGGAATCGCGGCCGCCATTCTCGGTACCGGCGTTCACGCCGTCATGGGCACTGGCGGGGCGCCTGAAGGCGTAATCACCGCCGCCGCTATCCGTTGCCTGAACGGCTACATGCAGGGACGACTGACCGGTTACACACCCGAACAGAAAGAACGCATGGCCCAGATGGGCATCAGCGACGTGAAAAAGGTTTACTCGGCTGAAGATCTCGCGCCTGGTAAGCAGATCATCTTTGCCGCGACCGGCGTGACCGAAGGCGACTTGCTGAAGGGAGTTCGCTTCTTCGGCGAGGGCGTGCGAACATCATCGATCGTCGTGACACTCGATACGGGGCGCGTGCGCTTCATTGAGAGCATTCACC
Organism: Terriglobia bacterium; assembly: GCA_032252755.1. Taxonomy (NCBI): domain Bacteria; kingdom Pseudomonadati; phylum Acidobacteriota; class Terriglobia; species Terriglobia bacterium. The sequence goes on along the minus strand of JAVUPY010000085.1, from coordinate 46,079 downwards.
TGGACAAGAGGCAAGAAGTTAAGGTGAGATTCGCCTGAGGAGCAGAAAGGCGCGGCGGTGTTCTCAATCAAGAAGGGGGAACCCAAGAGGCCGGCCAGCGCCGGCCTTCGTTCGTCAAAACAACTAGCTCAACCCCGGAGTTTTCGCGCGATTGTTGATGCTCCCACAACCCGGCCCGAAGGGTTGAAGATCGGCGAAACGGTAACCGAGACGCGCACCAACTGCCCTTCCTTTGTCTGTCGTACGGTCTCATAGCTCTCAACGCGCACACCTTTCCGCAATTTCTCCATGATCGTGCGTTCGTCATCGGCGCTATCCCGCGGAACCAGGATACGAATACTGCGGCCGAGCGCTTCCGCGGCAGAGTAGCCGAAGAGCCGTTCTGCGCCTGCGTTCCACGCCATGATGGTTCCGTCGAGTTTCTTCGAATAGATCGCGTCCTGGGCGCTCTCCACAATTGCAGCGAGGTGCAGAGCTTCGTCATACCGCTTCTTGTATTCACTCATGATCGCGGGATCAAGAAGGCGCGTGGCGAATTCGAAATGGTCCTGATTATCGTCGTGCTCGATCGCGAGAATGCTGCGAACCAGCGTGGCGATCCTCGCCAACTGGCGTTCCGCTTCTTCGTGATGCGCAAGTTCCTCCGGGGTTTCAGCCGAGGTTTTCAATAGATAGAGCAGATTTATGAGGGCTTCGAGCGGGTTGTTGATCTCGTGCGCGAGTTCGTGCGCTATCTGCGCCGCAGCAATCTGCTTGTGCAGTCGCTCGGCGCGCTTCTCACGGCGCGACAGCGATACGGGAGAGGACGTACTCTCCTCATGAGAACTTGCCTCATAACCATAACGATACGGCATTCCACATCCCCAGAATGAGGTTCAAAAGTAGGAAACCGCAGCAGCTTTGATCCGGGTGCGATCGTCGACCTTTATAATTTTGCGCCGCACCCAAGTCTTCTGTTGCAAAGATATTGCCAACATCGCAATCCGCAAACCTCTGATAAACAATGGTCCGAATCAGGAGTGTCTCTGCGAAGTGGGTAGCAATTATACGATAGTTTGCTGGAAGGTCTCGTCTGACAGGCTTTTCCGGGAACTCGCGAGGATTTGTGCCAGTTCAGGCAACCCGCTTCGATCCGGTCGAGAGTTCCGCCCTAACCGAGCCTACCCCGAACCGCCTCACCGGAACCTTTATGGCGCCATTTCCGTATCACTAACCATTCAGCTACTGCTTCGTCTAACACGGCAACGGAGGAGAGAGGGTTATGCCGACCAGTCGCAAAGCTACTTTATGGGGAGTCCTCTTAGGCGTCACCCTGGCGGTCGCGCTCGCAAGTCTTCCGGCGCACGCTGGCGTCACCGAAGAATTCCACAAGACCTATCCCATCAGCCCTGACGGACGTATTAGTGTTAAGAACCTGAACGGCGCGGTAACGGTCGTAGCCTGGGATAAGAACGAAGTCCAGATTGATGCCATGAAGACCGGAGACACAAAGGAACTGGTAGACGAGGCGAAGATCGAGGTGACAGCGGGTTCATCCGCGATTGACGTTCGGACGCACTATCCCGAGGACCGGCACAATTACCACGCGGCAACAGTCGACTATACCCTGCATGTGCCCAGGCGCGGCAGGCTCGACAAAATCGAATTGGTAAACGGCCGCGTCAGTATCCAGGGCGTGCAAGGCGGGATCCGCGCTTCGTCCGTCAACGGTGAGGTCGAAGCACGAGAAGTCGCCGGTGATATGAATTTGCAGTCGGTCAACGGCCGAGTGCTCGCCGATATGAGAGCTCCGGCACGCTCGGTTGAACTTGGCACCGTAAACGGCCAGGTCGCGCTCAAAATCCCTTCCGACGCTTCGGCGGAAATTAATGCCAGCACCGTACACGGCAACATCTCGAACGACTTCAATATCCCCGTGAATCATGGACATTTCGCACCTGGCAGCGAGTTGCGCGCGCGGCTCGGCAAGGGCGAAACACGCATGAAACTCTCGACCGTGAACGGCGGGATCGAGATACAGAGAGCTCCGGACGGCAAACCTCTCGGCAAAGTGACCAACCTTCTGCCCGAGGACAAGGGTCGCTATTACTGAGGATGACGTCCGGTCTTCCGGTTTTCCGGAAGACACGTTCGGCGCCACACGCCCGTGTGACGCCGAAGACAGGACCTCGCAAGAGGTCGGGAGGCCGCCGGCTTCTGCCCGAACCGGCGGCTTCTGCATTTGGAGACAAGGTACAAGGTTCAAGGCACAAGTTGCAAGAATCTACGATCTCCCGCCACCTCTTTGGGCGGGGGCGGGACCCCTCGTCATTGTCTGCGAGGTTCGGGCACTACATAAGCTCCATGGCGCGCGGGGGTGAATTCACATCCGGCTTCTGTGCGGTCAAAAGTAAGGCCCCGATTCTTTTGAAGTCGCGTAGCTCGGCGGCGTTCTTGAACCACTTTCCCGAATAAGTCTCCGGCGTTGGCGTTTCGTCTGGAATTCGATGTGCCTCGGCGTTCTCGAATGTGTGTTTGCGCAGCAAGTCGACATATTCCTGCTCGGAACGGATCTGCACCGGAACCTTCAGCTCGTCCGCCCATCGCAGCGAATAGTGATTATCGCGATAAAGGTTTATCAGGATGTAGAGATGAGCTTTGGGAGCCATCACGCGGAACAGTTCCGCCAGCGCGAGATCCTGGTCGGCGTAGTAGTAGAACGACTCAATGGAGAGAACCTTGTTGAAGTAATTTTCCTGCCAGGGAATCTTCTGCGCGGAGCCCCAGATGAACATCACGTTTTCGAAATCCTTCGAGGCAGCGCGCGCACGCGAGATCATTTCGTCGGCGACATCGAGCCCGACCACCTGCCCGCCACTATCCGGCCCGTCGCCAACAAGCCGCGCCAGGATCCGTGTTGCCCAACCAACGCCGCAGCCAAGATCGAGCACCCTTTCGCCGGGCTTCAAATTCATCCGGCGAATCGTCTGCTCGGCAATGCTGATGTGGTGCTGCTCCATCTCCTCGCCACGGCCCGCAGCCGCCCAAGCGTTAAACTCCCGCCGTAGTATTTCGTCCGCGTCAGGTTTCATAAAGACAGTTCTCAATTCTCAGTTACTCACCACTTGCCTGTTTGTCGACGGTTTTTAGAAGGTGGTCCATCACAAACTTCTGCTTGTATCTATGCTACCGTTTATCCATGCTCGAAAACCAGCCCACGACGCCGCAGTCAGCCTCGACGCCTCTGTACTGTCCCGTCTGTGCGCGTGAGGTGGATGACCCCCTCACCTGCGGCGATTGTTGTGCCGTCATCTGTCGTGTCTGCGGGACGCCCTTGGAATCCGCTGACGACCTGGCGCACGGGTAAGGTGCCGCTCAAAACGTTTCCTGGTTCGCTACAGGATCGGGTATTCTGAAGAGTTTGCAGTCACAGGGAGAAGATCGCAATGAAGCTTCTGGTGATTGGTGCAGGAATGATGGGTTCGTCGGCGGCCTATGACATGGCTCGCTGCGCTCGCGTTGAGAGTGTCACGCTCGCTGACGCCGACACGCGGCGCTCGAACGAGGCTGCCAAGCGTATCAACAAGATGGTTCCCGGCAAGAAAGTCGAAGCCACGGGCATCGATGCCTCCAGCCGCCGCGACGCGGTAAAGAAAATGCGGGGACACGACGGAACCTTGTCCGCAGTTCCCTACTTCTACAATCTTGGGCTCGCAGAAGCAGCGATCGATGCCAAGTCTCATTTTGCCGACCTCGGTGGAAACAACGTTGTTGTTCGCAAGGAACTCGCACTCGACAAGAAGGCTGCGAAGAAAGGTGTTGGGATTGCCCCCGACTGCGGCCTTTCGCCCGGCATGGCGTCCATTCTTGGCGGCGAACTCATGCGGCGGATCGGCGGCAAAGCCGATGCGCTCAAAATCTATGTCGGCGGCCTTCCGCAGGACCCCAAGCCACCGTTCAACTACCAACTCGTCTTCTCCGTCGAGGGGCTGATCAACGAATACTGCGAACCGGCGCGCATTCTGCGTAACGGCAAACTGGTAATGGTCGAGCCTCTGACCGAAATCGAGTTGTTCAAGATTCCGGATTTTCCCGAACTCGAGGCCTTCCACACCTCGGGCGGAACCTCGACGATGCCCGAAACTTACGGGAAGAACATCGGCGAGTGCTTCGAGAAGACTTTGCGCTATCCCGGCCATGTGCAGATGATCCGATCGCTCTATGACCTCGGGCTTTTCTCCAGCAAGAAACGCAAGATCGGGAAAATGGAGATTGCACCACGCGCTGTGATGTCCGACCTGATGGTTGAGAAGTTCAGCGGCGATAAACCAGATGTGACTGTCATGCGTGTCGAGGCCCACCGCGACGGCCACGTAGCAGCCTTCACGATGATCGACAAGTACGATCCCGCGACGAAGCTGACCTCAATGATGCGCACGACCGCGTGGCCCGCGAGCGTTGTCCTGCAAATGATGGTAAACGGTGAAATCACCAAGCGAGGCGCCGTACTGCAGGAACGCGATGTTCCGGCGAAACAGTTCCTGAGCGAAATGGCCGCCCGCGGCGTTGAGCTGGTTTACACGCTCGAAGGAGCCGCAAGCACCGCAGCAGCAAGATAGAACGTCGGGTGTTGAATCTGTGACCCACGTCTGCCGCAGCCAGCCGGCGTGGGTCCTTTAATCTTCAGGATTTCCCCACTTGAGCCGAACTCGCCGGCTGCCCTGACGATCGCGGCTCCCACTCGCGCCACCCACTCATGAGTGGATAATACAAGGCCAGACGGACAGGTACGGTCGAGTCGAACCGGCGAAAAATCTCCGCGTACCGCTCCATCTTCTCGCGATAGCGCTCCACTTCATTATCGAGGAACGCTTCGCGGTCGCCGCCTTCGCGCAGGCCTGTCTTGTAATCGACGATCCAGCGCACGCCATCAGCAACGAACGTCCGGTCGATGACGAAGCTGTTTAGATTGCTCCCAAAGAAACCCGTCAGCGCGAATTCGTTCTGAGCACCCGCACGAGGTTGCAAAATCCATCGACCTCGCTCTTCGCTGATCGCCGCCAGCAGCGCTTTTTCCGCACGGCCGACTGCGTCGGGCAGGTCTGACGGCGCAACGCCCTCATTTCCCAATGCTGATCCAAGCATCGGGCGCAGGTTTCTGACGCGCTCTTCGTTCCATTTCGCCAGGCCCTCTTCCCCTATCCGCTGAAGCATTGCATGAACTACGACGCCGACGCGCCGTGCGCGCTCTCCCGCCCAGTCGTAAGTCACATTGTCATCGGGATCTATTGCCTCCGGCTCGCGTCCCGGCTGCCACTGAACACCATCCGGTATCTCCGGCAGAGGCCATGCGAGCGGCAAGCGTCGCAGCATAGGGGGTGCCTCGACTTCTGCCGCAGCCGCAATCCGCAGCGGTTCTTCAGCCTGCAGGTTCGCCGCCCGCACGTTGGCTTGCTCCCGGAAACTGCATTCGATGGCCGGCCAGAGCAGGCCCAACATGCTCCGCCGCTGTGGTTGCTTATTACCCGCCAAATAGTCTTGCGCATCACAAGCGAGGCTCGCGAACAAGTGCAGTTCATGCTTCGCACGCGTGGTCGCCACATAAAGCAGGCGCCGCAACTCGTTATCTTCGCATTCGCATTCCGTGCATTTCAGAAAGCCGTATATCGGATCATCCTCTGCGCCCTTCGCCTTCGTCGCGGCCATCAGCAGTTCAGGGACGCCTTCAACTTCCCGCTCGCTCCACAGTAGCAAGTTGTGGTCGTTCCCCCGGGTGTGACGTCCGAGACCGGGCAGCAGCACGGCGTCGAACTCAAGACCTTTCGCCTTGTGGATAGTCATTACCTGGATGGCATCGGTGGCGTCCGGGTCGGGCTGGGAGAAGAGCTTCGCGACAGCATTATCGAAAGCAGAGAGGCTTTCAACGTCGCTTCCAAAGTCGAGTTCATCCAGTAAATCGAAGAACGCGGCCGCGTCTTCCATTTCGCGGCTCTCGCGCAGGCATGCCGGACCGTTCAGGCTGAGCCAAGTCGACTCCACCCACTGGCGCAAGGGCAATCTTCCGCGTTGTGCCAATGCCGCATCCATGACTGGCAGCACACGTCCAAGTCGTGCCTGCCCATCTTCGCTTAACCGCTCCCGGCGCTCTCGAATCAACTCCAGCACCGTCGCGTATTTCTGTCCTTCGACCAGCGCGTGAAGGTCGCGAAGCGAGAGGCCACACCAGGGCGCTCGCAAAATCGCCAACCACGCAACTCGATTTCCGAGGTGCAGTAACGCGTGTGTGAGCGCTCGCAAGTCAGAGATCACTACTTGCTCTGCAAGAGCATCGATCTCCACTGCCTGGAAGCGAAGAGCCGGTTCCGATCCTGCCGCTTCACGCAACGAGGAGACGATGTTGTACAGGTGCGTTCGCGAGCGCACGAGCACCGCGGTTTTTTCATGCCGCGCGCGTAAGTCGCGCACAACCTGTACGACCTGCTCAGCCTCTTTCTGTCTCGTCTCGTCGTTGGTTCCGAACTGCGTATGCAGTTGAACCTTTGCCTCACCCTCTTTATTCCGCGCTGCCGCACGGCACGCAGAGAATTTCACCGCGCCGGTCCCGAGATCCTCCTCTTTCGGAAAAACCGTGGGAAAGACACGGTTGACCCAATCGACAATGACCTGTCGCGAGCGGAAGTTCTTTTCCAGTTGCAGCAGTTCCAGGCTGATCGCGCCGAACGACTTCGTCTCCGAAACGCGAATGAACGATGCGACTTCGGCCTCACGGAAGCGGTAGATCGACTGCATCGGGTCTCCGACAAGAAACAGAGTCCGCCCGTCGCCGTGCTTCCAACCCGCTGTGAGCGCTTCCAAAAGTTTTACCTGGCTGACGGACGTATCCTGGAACTCATCCACCAGGAGGTGCTCGATTCCCTCTCCCAGAGCCATCGCGAGGTCAGTGGGCGCTCCATAGCTTTTCAGCGCCTGCAATGCGGCTTCTGAGATCGCAGCGTAATCACAGGTCTGCTGCTCGACGAACGCTTCTTTCAGTTGTTCCGCGGCACGCGGCAGCAGCCGCGCGAAACATTCCAGCGCCGCCCACTGTGACTCGGAGTAGCGTGCCGGCGGAAGTCCACGAATGGATGCTAAAGACTCTTCAAGACCTGGGATCTGGCTCAGTGCTGACATTAAAGCTTCATAGTTCTCCTTCTCTTCTTTCTCATGTCTTGGCAATCCAATCGTTTTGTCCGGTCGTCCTCGCCAGTGATTTTTTGTCTTGGTCAGCACAAACTCGACCAATCCTCTCCAACTGTCCAGCGCTTCTGGGGTACAGTCCGGAAATCCGTCCAGGTGTTCGCAGGAGACAATGACGTGCTGAGGATCATCGAGTTTCTTGTTCGTCGCGGCGATCTGGCTCAGCCTCACCAGTTCCCGGCGCAAATCGTCGGGAATCATTCTCTGCACCGCTTCAAGCCGGTCGCAGACGATTCGCCGCAGCGTTGCTTCCATTTTGGCGCGCAATTGTGCGGCGTTGCCGAGATCGACGTGCCGCAACCACTGGTCGCGCGGGCCGAGCATATCCGACAACTGCTTCTCGAGTTCGGCTACGTTGTTGTCGAGGTGCTCGAGCGCTCGCCGCACGTCCAGCGCAATCGGGTTCGAAGTTCCCAGGAGCTGGATGGTTCGGTGCGCTGCCGCCGCATAAAGGTCACCTGGCTTATCGGTGACGTTTCGCATCGCGCCCAATTTCGACGTCAGTGGCATCATTCTGGTGATGCTGTGGCAAAGCGAATCGATGGTGACGATGCGCAACCGCCCTGGGCTCTCCAGCAGCTTCCAGCCACGCTTCTCGTCGCGCGCTAACACGCGATGTGCGAGTTTCCAGCGCTGGCGCTTGTGTTCCTCCTCCGGCGGCACCGTGTCAACAGCTTCGCGTAGTGCTTTTGTCACCCGGGCGCGCATCTCGCCTGCAGCTTTGCGGGTGAACGTAATTGCGACGATGTTTTCCGGCTCTTTAACGATCGCAAGTAACGCCAGGAACCGCTGTACCAGCAGTTCGGTTTTGCCGGAGCCCGCGGGCGCCTGCACAATGAACGATGTACCGGTGTCGAGCGCCCGTTCGCGCTCGAACGCGTCTCTATCAATCTCGGGAACGGCGAAGAGGCTGAGATTATCCTGCATACTCGTCCTCTTCTTGTCCGGGGCGAACTTCATTCACGCGGCAGAGCATCCCCAGATGACATTCATTGCAGGTTTTCTTCCTGTTCTTGGGATCGACTGCCGCATGACCTGCACGGAATTGGCTGCCCAGTTTGTCCAGCGTGTCGCGCCAGTTCTGCAGCATTTCCTCGAAAGACGGCGCCGGCCGTTTCTTCCCCGACATCGACTCGAAGTTTTCCACCGATCCAGGCAGAACTCCGGAATGCTTGGCATATCCCTTGAACGTAATTTCTTCCGAGTTAATTTGCACAAATCCCGCCGCTGCGAGTCGCGAACCTAGTTCCGTCGCATAGACGGGCACCTGCGGGTCCTCAGGCCGGTCGCCATCCCACTGGCTGAGGGTCGGCTTGCCGCTCTTGTAGTCAAGCAGTACCAATCCGCCGCCCTCGAGTTCGTCGATCCGATCCACCTTCACGTCCACTGTTATGCCGCCGTGTGTCACTTCTCTCTTCTTCTCCAGTTCAATCACACGGAACGGCGTTGGCCGCCCGCTCTCCAATTCGAGCAACCGGAGAATCAGATTCTTTAGCCGGTCGCGCTCGATCGCCACGACCTGTTGCTCCCACTGGGCCGGCATCGCATGGTCACTCTGTTTCACCGCGCGCTCAATGCTATTGGTTACAAGCTCTTCAAGTTTTACTTTATTTTGTACTTGTAACTCCGCTTGTGACTGGAGTTCACTCCAAATGATCTCAAGTGATTTATGCAGCAGATGCCCCCGGAGCTTGCGGTCAACACCGGGCTCCGGAACCGTGAGTTCGCTGGCGTCCAGGCGAAGCTCCGCAAAAGCGCGGAATGGGCATGCAGCCTGAAGTTTAAATGCCTTGGTACCACCGGAGCTGATCGGTTCGGTCACGATCGGCCCACGATCGTCGAGCGAATTATCGCCAGCCGCCGAAGCAAAGAGCTTGTGTCCGAAGCTCAATAATGTAACGGGAGTTGCCGCTCGCGCGATCTCAGGAAATTCCGCTATGAGCGGGCTCATTGTCAGCTCGACATCCTGTTCTCGCATCGGCCAACTGACAATTACATTTCCGGCAGAATGCAGCAGCCGCTTCATGGTCTCGCGCGCGTAGTCCAGCCGCTCAGCCGGAAAAGCTCCCTTCACGTTGTGCAATCGCTGGAGATCGATCGGAATAAAGGGAGACGGATGCGCCTCCGGAGGCCACGCCGCCGCATGCAATCCCATGACCCAGAGATAGTCAAACCGCGAACCCGATGCCTCCAGTAGACCTACGAGCTGAACTGGTGCGCCGAGATTCTCCGGTTGGAAGATCTTCTCCTCGGCGGCTCGCACCAATCGGCGAACCATCGCCGCAAACTCCATCGGCTCGGCGACAAGATCGAGGCGCGCAAATTCGCTGAGCAGCTGAACAAACGCGCGCTGCGCCTGGTATTCCCTGCTATTCACGCCTCGTGAACCCGGCCAACCTGCCTTGCTCAGCAACGGCAGAATTTCGCGGCTCCAGGCGCTCGGCGAACGCGGTCCTGCCAACCGCGCTACCGCAGTTTGGAAGTTCCGCAAATCAATCGCAAATCCCCGGCACGCCGTCCGGCGATCCGCAGCATCTCTCAGACTGTCGAGAGACAGTTCGCTGAGGCCTCGCGAGCGAATCTCGGTGTCCAGAACCGCCCGTGCACTCATTTCATCGGGATCACCCAGAAATGGCGACCGCAATAGCCGGCCGACGAATTCACTCGATTGGGACCTGCTCGCGAGTTCCAAAACTGCGAGCGCAGTGGCAATGATCGGTGCCTTTGATATCGGCACTCCCAGGGAGATCTCAAAGGCACGAGGCGCTGCGGTTCCCGAAACTGTCAAGGCTCCGGGATGCAGGACCTCCAGAAAGATTCGCTCTGCGGCTCCGCGCAGATCGTCGAGATTATGGACAACAACGCCGACGGTAGCCTTCGGCTCTTCTTCCAGAATCTCACGCGCCCACAGCGCAGCGGCTCGCAATTCCGCGTGGCTGTCTTCCGAAGCAATTCGTGATGCCGCTGCAGATTCGCTATCCGGCTCGCCAATCGTGCGTACCACACACGCTGCTTCGAGCACCGATACAAGAGCTTGCTGCTGCGGGGTAAAGAAATCGAACCCCCAGAAGATGATCTCCCGACCTTCGATAGCCGTAACCGCCATCGCGTGCAACTGATCGGGTAACCGCGCTTCGTCGAGCCATCCATTCCTCTCGCACACAGATGCATATGAGCTGGACCAGCGGAAGAAAGCCGCCGTGTCGGGCTTCCGGCGGAATGCGCCCTTCTCCCGCGGAATGCGGTAAGCATGAACGGTTCGCCAGGCTCGACTGCATTCCAGGGCGAGCGATCCGGGATCAAGATTCGGTTGGTCGGCGGCAATGATTCGCTCCCACAGATACCGTTCCTGGCGCTCATCAAGCAGCGCACTGAAATGTCCGGAAGAGTGGAGGAGCTGCTCCTGCCAAAGTCGCTTGAGCCAAGCCGACCAGGGTAGAACCTCCGGGCTTCGCCATGCCGCGTGGTTGTTGGCGCGCTGTCGGTCCGCAAAAGTGCGCTTGAGATTACGCGCCGCTCGCGTGTTGGGACTGATCACGCAGGCGCCCGACTGCGCGGCGTCGAGAACGAACTGCAGGTTCCGGCGTTCGGTCATGATGGCCCGAGAAGATGACTAATTATCTTACGCTGGAGAGGATGAATTCAGTGCTGTGAATTGGTGTGAGAGTGTGCAGAACGCGAGATTTGACCCTACGGATTGGGTTCCAGGTACCTGGTATCCGGAACCTGGCACCCGTATTTTATTTTCTAGACCTTGCTCAACTCCAGCATTGCCCTGAGAATATCGTCCGGTTGAGGCAGGATGACGTCTTCGAGCAATGGCTGGTAAGCAACGAACGTATCTTTCGCCGCGACCCGCCGCACAGGCGCGTCGAGATCGAAGAAGAGTTCATCGGCGATTCGTGCGGCAATCTCCGCACCATAGCCCCAGCTCAGCATGTCTTCATGGACGACGAGTGCCCGACTGGTCTTCTTCACTGAAGTCGCGATTGCTTCCCAGTCGTAGGGGCTGAGCGTGCGCAGGTCGATAATTTCGACGCTGACGTTGTGATCTCGCTCGATCTTCTGCGCCGCTTGTAGCGATCGCGGGACAGTTGCGCCGTAGGTAATCACCGTCAGGTCTTTACCCTCCTTGACGACTTTCGCTTTGCCGAAGGGGACCATGTAGTCCGGTCCCGGATAAGGCGAGCGCCCGTACGCTTCGCGATAGAGGCGCTTGTGTTCAAGGAACATCACGGGATCGTCGCACCGAATCGAGGTCCGGAGCAGTCCCGCTGCATCGAGGGCATTCGATGGAAAGACGACTCGCATCCCCGGCGTGTGCGTGAAAAACACCTCACCCGACTGGGAGTGATAGATAGAACCGCCGGTCAGGTATCCGCCAATCGCGACACGCACCACAGCAGGAGAGCTGAACGCACCACTGGAGCGCCAGCGAATGAGCGGCAACTCGTTGCGAAGCTGCTGCATGGCAGGCCAGATATAGTCGAAGAACTGGATCTCAACGACGGGTTTGAGTCCGCGAGTCGCCATGCCCACTGCCCGCCCGACGATATTTGCTTCTGCGAGTGGCGAATTGAATACTCTGTCGCTGCCGAAATCGCACTGCAGCCCGGACGTGAGTTTAAAGACGCCGCCCTTCCCTTTCACCTGCTTGGCAGAGAGATATTCTTCGCGCGAGCAGTCGGCCACGTCCTCGCCGAACATCACGATGCGGGGATCGCGCTTCATCTCGTCGCGCAGTGTGGAGTTGATCAGGTCCGCCATCGTCTTCTGCACGCCAGCTTTGTGGCCGCCCTCATCCTCAAATTCCCAGTGAGGACGCGTATCGAAAGCGTTCGAAGTAGGATCAAGGTCTGGCGAGTAGATGTTATGGCTATAGCTATCCAATGCCGGGAACGCCGCTTTCAGAGCATCGTCGGTAGCATCCTGCAACTCGGCATCCACGCCCTTTTCGATTTGCTCAATGCCAGCTTCGTCGAGAATGCCCTCGCTAAGCAGGAACGTCTTGAACCGCCGGATGGGATCGCGCTCCGATTCCTGCAATCGCTCCATCTCCGGGCGATAAAGCTTCTCGTCATCCGAAAGCGAGTGCGAATACGGACGGGTCACGTGACCGTGCACAAATGCCGGACCGTTCCCCGCACGAATGTGATCAATGGCCCGCTTGAAAGCCGCGTAGCTGGCAATCGGATCAGTGCCATCGCACTCTTCAAAATGAAAATTTGGAAAGCCAGTGACGAGCCGTGAGATGTTACCACCCGCGGTATTCACCTCTACCGGTACTGAAATGGCGTACTCGTTGTCCTCTACCACGACCAAGATCGGCAGCTTCTTGTTGGCCGCCGTGTTCAGCGACTCCCAGAACTCGCCTTCCGACGTCGTGCCATCGCCGCACGAAGCGTAAACGACCTCATCCCCATGGAACTCGACATCCTTGAATGCGCGATAATCGCCTTCGGCCTTCTCGGCCGCCTCGGGATGCTTCGCAAAGAAGCGCCCGGCTTCGGCGCAACCGACCGCCTGCAGCATCTGCGTGCCCGTCGGCGAGGATTGAGTTACGATATTCAGCTTCTTGTGGCCCCAGTGAGAAGGCATCTGGCGCCCACCAGAATTGGGATCATCGGCGGCACCTACCGCGCCCAGCAGCATCTCCAGCGGAGTCATACCCAGCGCAAGGCAAAGGGCGCGGTCGCGATAATAAGGATAGAACCAGTCATAGCCCGACCGGAGCTGTAGCCCGGCGGCAACCAGCATCGCCTCATGCCCGGCGCCTGATATCTGGAAGAAGATCTTCTGCTGGCGTTTGAGCAGGATTTCGCGATCGTCGATCCGTCGCGAGAGGAACATCAGCCGGTAAATATCGATAAGCTGTTGCCTGCTCAAGCCTTCGTAGGTCTTTTCGGCAGTCGCGGTCGCGCCATTTCGCGTAGCTGTCTTGGGTGCCATTTGGTCTCCGAGTCGGATCTGAAGGCTAGCGAGAACCCCACGTTTCCCTAGCCGGGGCAAACATTCTATTGTAAATGATGCTGCAAGTCAGTTCCCAGTTCACGGGTTATTAGCACCGGGCGGCTGACGACAAATGCCCGGTATACTGAGAATGCAATGATTCGTATTCTCCGTCCTCTTCCCAAAGACCGCATCAAGCTCCTCATTTTCGATCTCGACGGCACGCTCGTTGACAGCGAGCTCGATATAGCCCACTCGGTGAACGCTCTCCTGCGGAACCTTGGCCGCCCCGAGCTACCGGTTGACGTCATCGCTACCTACATCGGCGATGGCGCGCCCATGCTTATCCGCCGCGCACTTAACGACCCTGAAGACGGTAGGCTCTTCGCCGACTCTCTCCACTTCTTCGTCCGTTATTACCGCGAGCACAAGCTTGACAACACCTACGTCTACGCTGGAATGAAAGAGGCTTTAGAAGCAATCCGTGAAGCCAGCGACGGCAAAATGAGAATGGCCGTCCTGAGCAACAAGCCGGTGAAGCCCTCGCAGGGAATCGTTGAAGGGCTTGGACTGGCCTGCTACTTCTTCGAGGTCTTTGGCGGCAATAGCTTCGGGACGAAGAAGCCCGACCCGGAAGGCGCGCGAAAGCTCATGGAATTGGCGAACGCTTCCCCGGAAGAAACCGTCATGATCGGCGACTCGCACAATGACACGCTCACCGCCCGGAACACCGGCATGTGGTCTGTCGGCTGCACCTACGGACTCTCGCCGCACAGCCTTGAATCTGCACCACCGGACGTCTTTATCGACGCACCATACGAGCTTGTCGAGGCGCTGGGACTACAGCCCAAGCGCTCCAGCAGCGAAGTCCCAGCCAGTGAGGGCTTCTCAGGCTGAGGTCAAAGTAAATGGGGTAAAGCGCAAAACATTTGATTTGAGAGTTTTTCGTTTTCTCTTTTGCCCTCTGCCCTTTTAACTTCTATTGACGAACATGCACAACAGCGCTCCAACCTTCGGCTTCACGTCCGCCGAGCTTCGCAAGCTCCGGTCGCTCAAAACTCCGCACAAAATCCAGCACTTCCTCAACGAACTTCCGTACCACGTCGCCAATACCGCATGGTCGCCTCGTCGCGTGCTGCGCCAGCGTACCGCCCATTGCCTCGAAGGTGCGCTCTTCGCTGCCGCGGCATTGCGCGTGAACGGGTTTCCTCCACTAATCATGGACCTCGAGGCCATACAGGACACCGATCATGTCCTCGCGGTCTACCACGTCGACGGCTACTGGGGGACCATCGCGAAGTCGAACTTCTCTGGCCTGCGTTACCGCGAGCCGGTTTACCGCTCCATTCGCGAACTCGCTATGAGCTACTTTGACGACTACTTCAACTATCGGGGCGAGCGCACTCTCCGCGGCTACTGCCGGCCAGTCGATCTCAGCCGCTTCGACACCATCGACTGGATGACGACGGAAAAGCCGGTGTGGGCCGTCCCCGAGTTGTTGCTCGAGGTGCCGCACATCCGGCTCATCACGCCTAAACAGGCCAAACATCTCTCAAGGGTGGACGCCCGCTGTTACGAGGCTGGCACGCTGGGGGCCCGACGTCACTAGATCTCGACAGAGATGTCGCTTCATTCGAGCAATTTCTTCAGTGGCTGCTTCAGCCGGGCGGCGAGCGATTGCTGCCGATTGTCACCGTCACACAGTGGCGGGCCACTAAACCAGTAGCTCAGTTGCTATGATTCAATCAACTTCTGAAACCGCGAATTTCCGCGCAGGCTGGCGAGATCGGGGTCGTTCATCATCCACTGTTTCTGCCCCCAGCCTTGCGTCACGGATTTTTGGAGGCAATCAATGGCGCGCTCTTGTTCGCCGAGTAGCGCATATACGCAGGCTACGTTGTAGAGCACCTGGTGCTCATCTGGTTCCATTTCCAGGGCCCGCTCTGCCCAGCGAATCGCCCGCTCGCGCTCGTTCAATTGCGTAAGAGCGTTGGCACCAAAATAAAGAGCCCGGGCATCATCGGGATGAATCTCCAAATGTTTCTCCGCGGCGAGTAATCCCTGCCGATAGCACGCATCCGATTCGTACTTCTTTCCCAGTCCATGCAACGCGCTGGCACGCAGCATCGGTGCCTGGTAGTCCTCCGGGTCGACTCGGCTGGCCTGCTCAAACCAGCGCGCCGCCTCCTCCAGACGCCCCTGCGAGTAGAGATTGCGGGCGTTGAAGTAGTACGCCTCGAACAGCCTCGGACTCAACCGCAATGAGAGTTGAAACTCCCTCTCGGCATCGGCAAATTGTTTTCGGAACGAGTAGATCATCCCGCGACTGGCATGCGCTTCGGCCAGATCCGGGTCTAACTCCAGCGCCCTCCGACTTGCAATGTCTGCCTTTTCAAGGTTCTCGTCCGTCGACCGCCAATAGAAGTAGATAAACGCGGAACAATCCGCAATGCCCGCATAGGCGCGCGCATATAAAGGATCGACCTCGATTGCCTTCTCGAACATCTCCCTCGCGAGCCCAAAACCTTTCTCCCGGAACTGGTGAAAGAACTGGCGTCCGCGGAGATAAAAATCGTAGGCACGAACATCTCTCGTGGGAACCTTTTCAATCTCGCGCTTCTCTTTCTCCGTCAAGGCGACACGCAGGGCACCCGCGATGCTCTTTGCGACCTCATCCTGGATGGCGAATACATCTTCCAACTTCCGATCATAACGTTCTGCCCAGACGGTGTGGCCCTTCTTGGTGTCCACCAGTTTCGCCGTGATCCGCAATTGATCTCCCGCGCGCCGGACACTCCCTTCCAGCACGTACGACGCATTCAACTGCTCGCCGGCATACGTCGGGGTCATCGGTTTGTCGCGGAACGGAAGTACTGCTGAACGTGAAAAGACACGGAATTCCTTGATATTGGAGAGTTCCGTCGTAATATCTTCCGTGATCCCGTCGCGGAAATACTCGTCCTCCGAACTGCGGCTCAGGTTCTCGAAGTAAAGTATGGCAATGGATTTTTCCAGCCCCGTTCCCAGGATTTGCGTTCGCCGCAAGTCCGCCGCAAGATCGCGCGCCGATTGATACCGGTGCGCCGGGTTCCTCTCCATACAGCGAAGTATTAACTCCTCCACCTTCGTCGAAACCTGCGGATTCCACATGCTCGGACGCGGCGGAGCCTGGTGGAAGATTGCCTCGACGAGAGCCGGGGCAAGCGTCTGCTGGAACGGAAGGTGCCCCGTCGCCATTTCGTACAGCACCACGCCGGCTGAGTAGATATCGCTGCGCGTATCGGGCAGTGTCCCCTGCAGGACTTCCGGCGCCATGTATGCCAGTGTCCCACCGACACCCGGTTCAATGTCGACGGTGGTTGCGGTGGCGGTTTCAGCCCCGCCGCCTTCTGCCGCAATTCCGAAATCGAGGATCTTGATGTGATTCCCCGAAAGGACCCTGACGTTCGCCGGTTTCACGTCGCGATGGAGTAGTCCCTGGTCGTGCGCAGCACCGAGACCCTCCGCGAGTTGCACACCCAGTTCGAGTACCTCGCTCTCCGGCAACGGCCCCTCTGTCAACCTCTCGCTGAGCGACGCTCCGGTGAGGTACTCCGTCACCAGGAAATCGATTCCGTTGTAGGTGTCGAAGTCGTGGACCGTTGCGACGTTGGGGTGGTTCAAGCGCGAGAGCATCAGGGCTTCATTTCTCAGCCGCTGACGAGCCTCGGCATCAGCGAAGATTCCCGTCCGGAGGACCTTTACGGCGACATCACGATCGAGGTGATCGTCATGCGCACGATACACGTCGCCCATGCCGCCCGTACCGACGAGTTCAAGAATTGTGTAGTGGCCGAGTTGACGCCCAATTAAGACTGTCGTCTGCACTGATCCAGTGGACATGGAACACCACCAGGCGCGAGATGCGCCGAACAGACTGGCCCTCACTTGTCGCGAAGCATAGCTCTTCGTGCGGCAGATTGCGGTGATGTGAGTCACCGCAGAGCAATTCACTGCGAACGAGCTGGTTTATACTAAAGAGATGCCCACGGCTCGAAATTCGGACTAGAGGGGCTTCCGGCCATTTTATGGACTTCAAACTTCATAGCGACTACAAGCCGCGCGGCGACCAGGGACGCGCGATCGAACAGCTCGTGCGCGGTATCTACGACGGCGAAAAGCACCAGGTACTGCTGGGCGTCACCGGCTCCGGCAAGACGTTCACAATGGCGAAGATTATTGAACACGTGAACCGCCCGGGGCTCATCCTCGCCCACAACAAGACCCTGGCCGCGCAGCTCTACCATGAGTTCAAGTCGTTCTTCCCGAACAATGCCGTGGAGTACTTCGTCTCCTACTACGACTACTACCAGCCTGAGGCCTATATTCCGGCATCTGATGTCTACATTGAGAAGGAAGCGACGATCAATGACGAGCTCGACAAGCTCCGCCTCTCGGCCACCAAGTCACTCTTCGAGCGCCGCGACTGCATCATTGTCGCTTCCGTCAGCTGCATTTACGGCCTGGGCTCGCCGGAAGCCTACTACGGCATGTTGCTCTTCCTCGAAAAAGGACAGCGCATCAAGCGCGAAGACATCGTGCGTAAACTCGTTGAGATCCTCTACGAGCGCACCAACGACGATTTCCGCCGCGGAACCTTCCGAGTGCGCGGCGATGTCATCGAAATCTTCCCCACCTACGACGACAACGCCTATCGCATCGAGCTCTTTGGCGATGAAGTCGAAACTCTCGCGCAGATCGATCCGCTCTTCGGCACTGTGAAGCAGAAGTACACCCGCCTGCCTATCTACCCCAAGACGCACTACGTCATGAAGCCCGAGACGAAAAAGCACGCCGTGCAATCAATCCTCGAAGAGCTGGCGTGGTGGGAAAAAGAGCTGGAGTCGCAGGGACGTCTCGTCGAGTCGCAGCGCATTCACCAGCGCACGCGCTTCGACCTCGAAATGATCCAGTCAATGGGTTACTGCCATGGGATCGAAAACTATTCGCGTCATTTCACGGGACGACTCCCTGGCGAACCGCCACCGACGCTGCTCGATTACGTACCGCGCGATTACCTGCTCTTCATCGACGAGTCGCACCAGACGGTCCCGCAACTCCATGGTATGTGGCACGGTGACCGCTCGCGTAAGCAGAACCTCATCGAATACGGGTTCCGCTTGCCCAGCGCCCTGGACAACCGGCCATTACAGTTCGAGGAATTCGAAAACCGGGTGAACCAGGCAGTCTATGTTTCGGCAACACCCGGTCCGTATGAGCTCACTAAGTCGGCCGGAGTCGTTGTCGAGCAGATCATCCGTCCCACCGGCCTCGTCGATCCCGAAGTCGAAGTTCGACCTGTGAAGGGCCAGATCGACGATTTGCTGGGCGAGATTCGGAAGCGTGTCGATCGTGGTGAGCGCGTCCTTGTAACAACGCTAACCAAGCGCATGGCAGAGGATCTCGCCGAGTATTACACCGAAGTTGGCGTTCGCTGCCGATACATGCACTCTGAAGTCGAAACGCTCGAGCGCATCAAGATCATTCGCGATCTTCGCAAGGGAGAGTTCGATGTCCTTATCGGAATTAACTTGCTGCGCGAAGGCCTCGACCTCCCTGAAGTCTCGCTTGTCGCCATCCTCGACGCCGACAAGGAAGGCTTCCTGCGCTCACAGGGTTCGCTCATCCAGACCATCGGCCGCTGTGCGCGACACCTTGAAGGCCGCGCCATCCTCTATGCCGATCGGATGACTGAGTCGATGCAGAAGGCCATGGACGAAACCGAGCGGCGCCGAGCGGTGCAAATGGCCTACAACGAGGAACACGGCATCACCCCTCAAAGCATCGTCAGCCGTCTCGATATGTCGCTCGCCAAGATTGTCGAAGCCGACTACGCCGACATCTCCGAACAAGCCGACACCCTGCCCGAATTCAAATCACAGGAGGATCTCGATAACTTCATCGCACGGATGGAAGAGGAAATGCGCGAGTCGGCCAAGCGCTTCGAGTTCGAAAAAGCCGCCAGGATGCGCGACCAGATCCGCGACCTGCGGACCAAAGAATTCATCTTCGGGTAAAGACAAGTTTTAGAAGGACTTGATGACTATTCGCTTTCCTGCAGCGTCTTAATGTGTTCTTCCAGGGCGCGTGCGTATTCACGCTCTGCTTCCAGTTCGCTCTCCAGCTTCTTGATTTGCGACATCAACCGCATGATCTCCAATCGCATCTTGGACGCATCCATCGAACTCGGTGGTGCGGGAACGCGGCTCGTGGGAGCCACTGCTTGAGAGGTCGCCACCGGTACAGGCGCTACCTGGGCAACCGGGGCGGCAAATTGTGGTGTGGCGATCGGGCGTGGCGTCACCGCCGCCGCCGGTACCGGCATCGCAACCGGTTGACGGATTGCCGGGGGAACCTGCGCGGCGGGTCTCGTTGCCATGGGCCGTGTCGCCGGAGCGGCGAAAATGCTGCTCAACGCCGCTGCTGCTGCCGGCGCCGCAACTGCGGGCTGTGCTTCGGCAGGAGCTTTTGGATTCAACAGATGCCGCACGCGCGTGATGAGATCCTGCGGCTGGAACGGCTTGCGAATGAGTTCATCGGCCTTTACTGCAAACGCCTTTTCCGCAACCTGCTTATTCACCACGCCTGACATCAGGATGACCGGCGTCCTCCCCAGCGTCGGATGCTGCTTGATGTACTGGCAGACTTCGTAGCCGTCCTTCTCCGGCATGATGACATCGCTGATGACGACGTCGGGGACGTTCTGCTCCATCAGGCCGATCGCCGATAATGCGTCGTGGCAGGCGACCACGTTGATGTTCTCGCGCCGGAAGGCGATCTTGATGACCTCGCGCATGGTTGCGCTGTCGTCGATGAAATAAACGACAGGGTTCGCGCTCATTCGAAACCTCCCTCGTGGTGTTCCTCATCGACTTCGCGCAGCGCATCCAGCATCAGTTCCGTCGCAGACTTCAACACCGTGCGCGTCGTTGCCGTGTCCCCGGGTACGAATTTGTAGACACCCTTTTCCGCATTGTTGCAGGCCTTCACAATGTGAACCACGGCCTCATCGCCCACCACGTCGCCGACCTCAGCGTGCAGCACGTCACCACCGTCGAGAAAAATGATCCCATCCACGTCGCCTGCATTTACATGCAGTGCACCCGATTGCCGCGAATGACCAAGCATCTGAATGATTCCCGGCAGATCCACCTGCGAAAGATTCCCTTCCAGCGCCGCCTGCGAGCTGTCCAGCATCTGCGTCGGCTGGAAACCCTCTTCGTGGCTCCTCAGGAAGGCCCGCAGATGTTGCGCGATGTTTTCCGGACCCAATCGACGGTCAATATAGTCATCGCATCCCGCGCGGAACGCCTCCATCAATGCCTGGTCGCCGCCATCACCCATTGCGACGATTGGTATGTGAGCGGTCTTCAGGTCAGCGTGCAGAATTTTCGGCAGGTCGAACGCGCTCATCTCGCGCATGTTCGTCGAGCAAATGATCGCCGCCGGAGGATTCCACTCCAGCATCGTCAGTGCGTAACTCGCGGCCGTGCTGTGAACGGTCTCAAAGCCCTCTTGCTTGAGGGCGTCGAGCAGGCGCTTGGCGAAGAAGACGTTGCTGTCGATTACCAGTACCTTGGCCGCGGCTTGGATTGGCAGCGTGCTCATGCTTCGCTTTCCGCGCCTCCGATCCTCGACAGGTCGATCACTTGCAGAATCTCGTCCTTTAACGAAAGCAGACCCACAACATGCTCCGGTAGGCCGCTTGTGGGCGGTAGAAGTTGCGCGCTTGCCAGTTCACATTCACCCGTCACCGGTATCGCCGTAAGTTCTGCCGTCGCTCCGAACTTCCGCGTCGCAATCAAGTAAAACTTCCGCGCCGGGGCGTTTGACACCAGCACCTGCGCGACATCGCACACCGGAACGATCGCCCCGCGCCGCACCAGAACTCCGGTGAGCAGCGGCGTCATATGAGGAAACGACTGCTCGCGATCCGGTCGCGCCAGTTCCGCAACCTGCTCCGCCGGCAGCGCAAACCGCTTCTCTCCGAGCGGAAACAGGACGAACTGTGACTCCGGATGCAAACTCATGCCGGAACCCCCTTGGCACGCGCCAGAGTCGCCTTCGCGATCACCTGTTCTGCCGGTGTAAGAAAGCTCGCCATATGCACCACCGGAACAACCTGCTCTCCGATCAGAACCAGTCCGCGATACCAGCGCCGCTCGTCTCCGCGAAACGCCTTGGGGAGCGGCAGTGTCTTTCCGATTTCCGCCATCCGATCGATACTCTCCACCCTCACCGCGATGGGCTGACTACGCAGGATCATCAGCCGCGACGGGTTCGAGCCACTCACGCGGAAATGCCGCGCCCCGTCCACCACGTAGTGGGTTCGTCCCGAACGCTCGAGCGTTCCCACAACCTTCGCAACACTGCTTTGCTCCGTCGCACTCTCCATAGACTCCGTTCCGTGCAGGTCACGGATCTCATCTACTTCCGTCGCCGGCGCGGCGAATGTAAACCCGCCGACAGCAAACAGGATCGCCGCCTCGCCGCGTCGTGGAGCGTGCTTGCGTGACTGACGGGAGATCTTCACAGTGCCCCCACCCGCGCTGCACCGAACACGTACAACACGCGCTTTTCAATCCCGTGGTACACCTGCTCGATCGGCAGAATTTGATCTACGGCTCCCGTCTTGATCGCCTCCGACGGCATTCCGAAGATGACCGCTGTTGCTTCATCCTGCGCGATCACGTGTCCGCCTGCGGCCTTGATGGCCTGAACACCGCGAGAGCCGTCGTTGCCCATGCCTGTCAGAACCGCCGCAATGCCCATCGGCCCGGCGTACTGCGCCACGGTCTCCAGCGTGACATCCGCGCACGGCCGATATCCCGCAATACGCGGCCCGTCGTCCAGCGTGATTCGTCCCGTCGGAGTGATCCGCAAATGGTGTGAGCCCGGACAAACATAAAACGTGCTCTGTTGCAGGATCTCTCCCGCCTCCGCTTCCTTCACGCGAATCTGGCAAACGTCGGCAAGCTGCTTGCTGAACTGTCCTGTGAAAGTCCCCGGCATGTGCTGGACCAGCAGGACCGCACCCGGGAAAGTTTTGGGAAACGTTGGTACGAAGTTCATCAATGTCGCCGGTCCGCCGGTTGAGCACGCGATCACGACAACGGGAAATTTTCCGTTCGGTTTGCCGGTCCCGAACGGCGCAGGAGATGCGGCGGGTTCCGATTTCGCAGCTATCGTCTCTTCGCGCAATTTACTGAGCAGGGGCGACACCGGCTCCGTCCTCGGCGCGGAGTTCGCGATCTCGTGCTGTAGCTTCGAGCGCGTTGCATTTCGCACAACCCGCACCTTCGAAACCATCTTCAACTTTCGCAACAGTTCTTCACGAACCGTATTCATGTCGAGATCGATACCGCCCGACGGCTTCGCCACGAAATCAATCGCTCCGAGTTCCAGAGCTTTCAGCGTGATGTCGGCTCCTTCTTTCGACTCCGAACTCACCACCAGGATCGGCTTCGGGTTCGACGACATGATCAGTTCGGTCGCCTGCAGGCCGTCCATGTGCGGCATGTTGATGTCCATCGTGATCACGTCCGGCCCCACAGATTCGTTCATCGACACTGCTTCCCGACCGTCACGCGCCTCGCCCACAACGTCCAGTTGCGGGTCTGATGTGATGATCGACTGCAATACCTTACGCATGAACGCCGAGTCGTCGACGATCAGCACCCGAATTCTGCCCCCTGGATTCATCGAAATCTATTGCTCCAGGACCGTACCCGCGGGGTGGCTCTTCCCCGACGTGCCGATCAACTGCTGCACCTCTGCCACAAACTGGTCTTCCTGAACCGGTTTCACCATGAACGCCGAGCCGCCCTCCTTAAGCGCCCGGTCACGATGCTTCGCGCCGGCGCGCGACGTCACCACCATGATCGGGATGTGCGCAGTCTCCGCGTTTTGTCGCAGATGCATCATTAACTCGTATCCATTGGTTCTTGGCATTTCGAGGTCCGTGATCACCAGGTCGCAGCCCCCCTGGCTCACGATCTCCAGCGCCTCCAGGCCGTCGGACGCAAGCTTCACACGATAGCCGGCCTTTTCCAGCATCCGGCCTACGAACTTGCGCACGCTGATGGAGTCGTCAGCGAGCACAATCACCTTCTCGCGCTCCACGATGTCCATCGCGGCCGGCGGAATCTCACCCTCGGCCACAGCGATCGCCCCCGGCGCAAACAGCCTCGCTGCGTTCGCCGGCGTCATCAGCGGACGCCGCTCAATCGACTCGCCGACGATCAGGCGGTTTACATCGACGAGGAGGATCAGCGTACCGTCGGGAGCAATCGTCGCACCGGGGAACATCTTTACGTTGCGGAGATATTCGCCAATGTTCTTGATGACGATTTCGTCCTTGCGCAGGACCTCCTCCACGACGATGCCGACTTGCCGCCCAGCCACGTTGACCAGCACGAGCCGGTACCAACCATTCACGGGCTCAATCGGATCGAGACCAAGCTGCTGATCCAGTCGCACGACTTCGGTCACGACGTCGCGCACCTTCGTCAGCAATTTGCCGCCAACCTCTTCGATCTCAGCGTCCTTGATCCGTCGAATCTCTTCCACGAACGCCAACGGGAACGCGAACGTGTACTGTCCGCAGCGCACGAACAGCGCCTGCGAGATTATGAGCGTCAGCGGAACCTTCAGCGTGAAGCGGGTGCCCACTCCGAGCGCCGTTTCGATCTCGATCTCACCATTAAGCTGGTTCAGGTTCGAGCGGACGACATCGAGTCCTACGCCGCGGCCTGCGAGTTCGGTCTTACGCGGCGCCGTCGAGAATCCCGGATGGAAGAGCAGTTCGAGCAAATCGCGGTCTTCCATCTGGTCCGCCTGTTCGCTCGTCAGAAGACCCGATTCGACGGCTGTTGCGCGAATCTTCCGGTAATCGATGCCCCGTCCGTCGTCTTCAACCTCGATGTAAATATGGTTCCCGCGGTGATACGCGCGCACCGAAATGCTGCCCTGATCGGCCTTGCCGGCGTTATAGCGTTCTTCGCTGCGCTCGATACCGTGCGCTACCGAATTCCGCACCAGGTGGAGCAGCGGGTCGGCAATCTGCTGAATGATGTTGTTGTCGAGTTCGGTCTCGGCGCCAGCCAGCGTGAGTTCAACCTGCTTGTTCGCGGCCTTGGCAGCATCGCGGACAGTGCGCGAGATCCGCGTGTAGAGATTCCCGATCGGCACCATGCGCGCCTGCGTGATCTCGTCCTGCAGGCGATGTGCCAGCTTCGTGAACTCGTCGATGTCGGAATCGACGCGCCGCACGAAGCCATCCAATTGCGTCAGAACCTCCGTGATGTCCGCTGAAATTTCCGTCAAAGACCGCGAGAGGATTCCGAAGTCGTCGTAGCGATCCATCTCCAGTTCGCTGAACTCGGCCAGTGACTGATCATAAGAGTGCGAATAACTCGAGTAGCCTCCACGGTATGGAAAGTCGCCGCCCACGAGTGCGCCGCCGTTCCTGCCTGCCGCAACCGCTCGCATCTCGGGTACATGGTTGGTGGAGGTAATCCGGCTGAACTCGTACTTCTCCTGGAACTCCGCAATCTTGTCGCTCATGCGCGCTTTGGAGAAGTTCAGCACATCCGCAAGGCTTTCCAGTTCCGCCAGGCGTCCCAACATCCGAGTACGGTTAATGACGAGTTCCCCAACCGCGTTCATCATGCGGTCGAGTCGTTCGAGCGCGATGCGCACCGACTTCGATTGCGGCATCGCTGCCGGCTCCTTCTTGCCAGCCAGTGCGACCAGTTCTTCTTCTTTTTCCTTTTGGGAGACGGCTTCTTGTGCAGGCGCCTCGGCTGCTCGTTGCGAAGGGAGCGCTTGCACTGATGTTATCTGAGCTTGTGCTTCCGCAACCGGAGCCGCCTCGCCAACCACTTCCGACTTTTCTTGTTCGAGGGGCGCCAGCCGCGCGATCTGCGCCAGCAGCGATTTCGCCGCAGCCTGGAACGCGGCCTCATCGGGCCACTGCCGATAGAGTAGTTTTTTCAGGGTATCGACAGATTCGAGACAGATGTCTACGATCTGCGCGCTGGGCCGCAGTTCCCCATCGCGAAGGCGTCCAACCAAGTCCTCCGCCCGGTGCGCCACGGTCGAGATCCGGTGCAGTCCAACCTGTGCCGCCGAACCCTTGATGGTGTGCATCGCCCGGAACAACCGGTTGATCTCTTCCGGATTCGGTGCAGCTTCAAGGGAAAGCAGGCACTCGGTAACGACCTGCAGATGCTCCTCGACCTCTGGAACGAAGAACTCCATGACCTCGGCCGGAACATCGCCATCCGCCGGAATATCTGGAATGGGTGTGGTCGAGAGCGCGACAACCGGAGCGGCCTTTAATACTGGTGGCTCTTCGATCAGGGCTTCCTGTTCGCCGCTCAAGTCGCCGAGCGGCGCCTCATCGCTGATTAGTTCCGGTTCGTTCGCGACGATCGGAGCTTCGGACCGTTTAGCCTCTTCAACGATCGGTGCCGGCTCAGGCTCGACTTGCTGCGCAGGCGCCTGGAACGCGAACGGATACTTCTCCTTGAACGCCGCGATGTCGTCTGCGGCTTCGTTGCCGTTCTCGCTGATCGCAATCAGATCTGACTCGAGCACCGCAATGCCTTCTGTTATGAACTCAACCAAAGGTCCCGCGGCATCTGGGCTAATGCTCGCATTCATCGCGTACTGGAAGATGTGCGCCAGCTTCCCCGCGATTTCCGAGAATTGCGGATATCCGTACGTTCCCGCCGTGCCTGCGATTCCATGCGCGGAAATGTAAAGTCGCTCGATGTCATCGGGCATCGGATATGGATCGAGCAGAATCCCCGAGTATTCGCGCAGGAACTGCAAATGCTCCGATGCTTCCTGCAGGAAGAGTTCGACGAATTCCTGGCCTGGGCCGTTCATCGCGTCTCCTCCTTTGCCACTGTCAGCACCGAACCGCCCGCGGGCTTCTGCAGCAGGCGCGCTCCGTTATGCACGATCTGGTTGAACTTCACCGGAAGCCCGGCTGCGCTCTCCGCATGCCCGAGGAATAGGTACCCACCGGGCTCGAGGTATTCGAAGAATCGCTGTATCAACTGCGACCGCTTCTCTTCGCTGAAATAGATCAGCACATTCATGCAAAAAATACAGTCGAAACGCCCGACATAGACCGCCTGCGCGAGATTCATCGGCGCAAAATTCACCATCGCGCGCACTCTAGGCTTCACCATGTGCTGGTCGCCGATCTTCTGGAAATACGTCTCAATCTGTTGCGGAGATAAATGCTCCAGCACGCGCTTGTTGTAAACACCACGCTCGGCGATCGTCAGCGCCTGTTTACTGATATCGGTCGCCAGGATCTTGATATTCCACGCTTCCGCGAACTCGACGGTGTCACAGATGCTGATGGCGATCGAATATGGCTCCTCGCCGGTCGAACACCCCGCGCTCCAAACTCGCAGCGCCCGCGGATTCTCCCAGAACTTCTTCATGTGCATCTCGGGAAGAACCTTCCGCTCCAGCGCGTCGAACGCTTCCGGGTAGCGCCTGAAGCGCGTCTCCTGCGTCAGCAATCGCTCCAGCAGCGCATCGTATTCGACGTTCGAACTGCGAATAGTCCGGAGCAGCTCCGCCCCAAACGAATGCCTCTTCAACTCCATGTGCTCGCGCACACGGGTTGAGAAAAAGCGTTCGCGAGACTCGTCGAAGTGGATTCCGGAGCGCTGCTCAATCAGCACACGGATCTCACTCAACTCGTGCTCGGTCACCACCGGATTGGAGCCTCTCTCCGCCATGAGCCCAAACTCTGTTCCCTGCCTTTCTCGCAAAGCGAGAGGGCGCGGGCTTTCCGCGGCTATCGGTTTACCGCCGCTGCAGTCGTCGCATTCACCGGCGCAACTTCTCTCGGCCCGGCCGCGGCATTCACGCGGAACTGCGATAGCGCTTCGTTCAGCTGCTCGCTCAGGTGCACCATGTTCTCGACCGTGCGCGCCGTCTGCCGCGCTCCCTGTGAGGTCTGTCGCGTGATGTTCGAGATGATCTGCATGGCGTTCGCAACGCCTTCCGTACCGCGCACCTGCTGCTTCGAAGCCAGCGAGATTTCCTGCACAAGTTCGGCCGACTGACGCACGACGCTCGAAATGGCTTCCAGGGCCTTCCCGGCCTGATCGGCGAGCCGCGCTCCAACTTCTACTTCGCGAGTTCCCTCTTCCATCACGACGACGGCTTCGTTCGTTTCCGCCTGGATGGCCTTGATCAGCGCAGCAATGTCCTTTGTTGCGGTGCGCGAGTGCTCGGCCAGTTTGCGTACCTCATCGGCCACCACTGCGAAGCCACGCCCAGCCTCACCGGCGCGCGCCGCTTCGATGGCGGCGTTCAACGCCAGCAGGTTCGTCTGCTCGGTGATGTCATTGATCACGTTGATGATTTCGCTGATTTCCAGCGACCGGTCACCCAGCGACTTGATCTTCTTCGCCGTCGCCTGCACCGAAGCGCGGATACGCTGCATGCCTTCCAGCGTGTCGCGCACGGCACGGTTGCCCTGCTCGGCGGCATCGAGCGCACGGCGCGCGGCTTCCGCGCTGGCCTCGGCGTTGTTCGACACCTGCTTCATCGAGACGGTCAGCTCTTCCACCGCGGACGAGGTGTTCGTGATCTCCTGATCCTGCTGCGTGGCGCCGTTGGCCATCTGTTCCGACGAAACAAGGATGTCGTTCGCGCTGCTCGACACGTCGATGGCGGCCTTGCGCACGCGCTCGAGCACCTTCGTAAAGTTGTCGAGCATGTAGTTGACCGAGTCGACCACGTTGCCGAGCGCGTCGTTCGTCACCTTACCGCGAAGCGTCAGGTCGCCGCGAGCAATCTGGCTCACGATGGTCAGGAAGTCGGTCACGCTGCGCTGCAGGTTCTCCTGCGCCTCCTGGTTGAAGACGGCACGGCTGGCGCGCTCCGAAGCACGGTTCAGGTTGTCGGCGATAAAACCAAAATCGTCCGCCGAGTCAATTCCCACGCGCGACTTGTAGTCCCCCGCGGCAACCTTCTCCGAGTAGTCGGCCAGTTCCTTCACAGGCGAAGCCACTTTCGCGCTCAGCATGTACCAGATGACGATGCCAACGACAAACGCAAGCACCGCTGCTCCGAGCAGCTTCGGGTTCGACAGGTCAAATCCTTCTGTCGAACTCTTCCCTGCCGCGAACGCCAGGTAGAGCACGGCGAACAGCGCCACAAGATTCACGCCCGCCAGCATCGCGACGGTCGAGTTAAGACGACCTTTCATAACGACCTCCACGCAGTTCGCACTGCGCACGAAAGCTTGGTTCTTCGTTCCTCGTTCGTTCGTCGTTCACCCTCGTCGCCACTCTTGTTCAACGAAGAACCAGGAACGAACAATGAAGAACACATTTCAGATCACTCCCACTGGAAACGCCTCGGTCAGTCGCTTCAAGTCCAGCGCCAGTGCCAGGCGATCCTCGTGCCGCAGCATGCCGCTGCAGTGCGGAACGTCTCGCGGAGCCTCATCCACCAGCAGAGGCTCGCTCGTCGAGTACGTCCCAATAACCTCATCGGCCGCGATACCCAGCCGCAAATCTTCCTGGTCGCGAACGCCCTTCATGCATGCGACCACAACGTGCTTCGGCGGCAAGTCCGCACGCCGCATCTCGGTAAACGCAATGTCGATCACTGGCACAATCGAGCCGCGCAAATTGAAAATCCCCATCAGGAACGCTGGACCCAGCGGCAATTTCGTCAGCTTCGGCCACTCGACGACCTCTTCGACGTCTAGAACCCCCAGGCAGAAGCGTTCGCGTCCAGTGCGGAAGACGCAGTACTGCTTCTCCGGCAGTTGCTCCTCGACCGCGGCCGCATTCACGACCTCCTGATCCACCGGTACGTTCTCCATCGACTTGTCTTGCGCTTCGCTCATCCGATAAACCGTCTTACCTCGCCCACCAGATCGGCCGCCGTAAATGGCTTCGCAACGTATCCGTCCGCGCCCTGCTGGCGAGCCCAGAACTTGTCGCTCTCCGTCGACTTCGACGTCACCATCACAACCGGAATGTGACCGTACTCCGCGTGAGCCTTCAGTTCGCGGCACGCCTGGAAACCGTTACGCTGCGGCATCACCACGTCGAGCAAGATCAAACTCGGGTGCTCAATGTCGATGGCCTGTTCCAATCGCGTCGGATCCTGAATCGACACCGGCCAGTACCCCGCATCTTGCAGGTAGGCCGTCATCAACTTGGTCTCGGCCGGCGAATCGTCGACGATCAATACCTTTTTCAATCCGTTCACTCTCTGACTAACCTCAGGCACCCAGGGCTAATTCCTTGTGTACTACTGCTCAACTTGCGATTATCCGTGCAACTCACTGCAACCTGAACACTTATTGCCAATCCAATGGTTACTTACGTACCCTGCACGAAGCTCTGCGCGGCGTGCTTTGTCTCATTCAGAGAATGTCGTTCGGCGAAATTCATCTCCGTCTCCAGCGACGAGAACCGCTGCAGAACCTCGTGCATCCGCATCGACATCGAGTGGATCGTCTGCAACTGGTCTTTGATCTGTGCCGGCAGTATCTCCGGTTGCATCAGTAATAGTTCGGCATTCCCCAGCACCGACGTCAGCGCGTTGTTCAGGTTGTGGCGCATGTCGAGCATGTACTTGCCTAGCGTGGCATTGCGCTGGTTCTGGGCCGCGCTCTGCTCTGCTTTGCGCATACGCCCTTGGGCTTCCACGCGACGAATCGCCTCGGTAATGACGGCGACTACCGCATCGAGCCAGCCCTCCATCTGCCGGATCAGCAGAACCCGCGGATGCTGCTCGTGAATGGTTCGGAACTGGTTCGCATCGTCCACCACGCACACGGTTGGGCGCGTCGGCGTATCCAGCGATTTCAGCACCGGCGTCAGGCGTCCGCTACGCACCGGGCCGACGATGGTTACCTCGTATTGCGCATCATTGGAGCCATTCCACAGGTCGCTACTCATCAGCGTGAACGCGGGCTCGGAGCGTTCGGCTTTCCACCGTGCCATCAGGTTCTTTGCAAAATCGGGTTCGTCGGCAATGATCAGTACGTTCGGAGCATTCACGTCTAACTCTCCTGAAGCTTGTTGGCCTCTTCCAGAATTTGCAGCAGCCGCTTCTGCGTGGCCGCCAGGTTCACCGCTGCGTCAATGTTCTTTGCGTCGCGCGCCTGTGCGATCGCTTCCTGCAATCGAGCCGCTTCGGCGCGGCCCAGCACCGTCGCTGACTTTAGGTCGGGCACAGCTGCACCGCTCTTCTTGCGCCCCACAACCTCGGATACGATCGCCCGCGCCACGACCGCCTGCTGCAACAGCTCGGACGAGTCGCTTCCTTCTTTAATGAACGCCGTGACCTCCCATGACGAGAGCGTCACTTTGCATTCGCCTACCTGGGCTGCCGCAACCGCAAGGTGAGTTTTCTGCAGGTTTGCTGCTGCCAACTGATTCGCGATCATTTCCTGTACTTCGTACATCGCAAAGCGGGGTTTGGCCGGCGCAGGTGCTTGTTGTTTTGAGATTTGTTGTTCGGCATTGCGAATCGCTGCCGGAGTCACCGTGGCGGCTACGGGAGCCTTCGCCGATGCCACGGCACCGACCGCCTTCGGAGGCATCGCGATTGCTGGCAGTGGCTTCGATATGTCGAACTCGGGAACCTCGGGCGCGGCCGCAGCTGCCAAGACTTCGTTCGGCCTTGCCTGTTCCTTTGTTTCCGGCGGCTCGAGAGGCGCGACCTTTACCGACTCCGGGGTTTCGCGCAGTTTCTTCTCGCACGCGTCCAGAACCTTCACCACCGCCGTTGCGACTTGCCGCTCGCTGTAATCTTTTCGGAAAATTGCCTTCCAGTTCGCCGCGAATTTCAGAACTTCATCCGGAGAGGCGTTGTTGCTCAACCCCGCCGCCGAGCAGTCGATTCCCTTCACTCCGCGCGAAACCAGGTCGCGCGTTACCCGCTGAATGCGCTCCAGGTCGTTGTGCAGTAAGCGAATGAAATTCAGTCGAACGAGGAAGTTGTAGCGTGTGATCGACGCAAGCACCGACGCCTGAACAAACTCGCTCGAGTTCCGTGATTTTAGAACCCGTCCCTGCTCCAGAACGCCGCCCGTCAGGAAGTCCCGCAGTGACCTGAACTTTTCCAGCCGAGCGAGTAGTACATCCAATTCCTTGACCCACGCCGGCGATCCATCCTTTTTTGACCCGATTACCGGCTCCAGTGACTTAGCAATCTCGTCATGACTGACGATTCCCCGAGCCGCTCCCGCCGTCGCCTTCTGCGAGAAATACTGCGATAGCAGAAATTCAATCCGGTCGCGATACGCTTCCGCCGCGTCGTTCTTCGCCAGGTATCGCTGGGCCAGGCTTTGCATCGATTCTTCGGTCGCGAGCGTGGTCGTTTGCAGCACCTGCCGCAGTTGGGCGGCTTCAATCTTCTCGTCGACGCTCTCCAGCCATTCGCGAACCTGCTTCGTCGCGTCATCGTCGGCCCGGTCGACCGGCGAATCGAGGTGGTGGCACGATTTCAACGGCAGTTCGAACCGCGAGATCACCGCCGTGTAGATGGGATAAATACGGCGCGCCTCACGCCACGCCGCCGCAATCTCTTTCAGTCGGGATGTCTGGGGGCTTTCTGTCATTTCTTACGCTCCCGGCTTCACAATCCAGTTGCTGACTTCTTCTGAAAAACGGGCCGCCACTGCTGTCCGGCCCTCGTGAACCTGTACGGCGACGACGGCTGCTTCGGCACGCAACGAACCATCCGAGTTCTCCAGCCGTAACCGTCCGGCGAACTCAACCGGCAGCCGCGACATAAACAGCACCTCGCGCGGCGTACCGTACTCAATTACCGTCTGCTCCGACTCCCGCTCTCCGCTGTCTTCCACTCCGGTTACACGCACCGGGATACGCACCGGCGTCGCGTCCGGAAAGAACTTTGCCAGCCGCGAAATACACGTTTCGGTTTGCTTTGAGGCCAAGGCGTCCCTGGACAAGATCGACTCCTTTGGCTTGCATACCCGCGGAGGGACACACGGAGACACAAGTCGACCTGATCAGAGATGCACGAACCCGGCCAAATCCTCGGCCCACGACCGATCACTATTTTTCAGTGACTTACAGCGAATGAACCGGTTGGTAACTTACTCCGCGTCTCAAGAATGAGACGGTTGTCTCACGCCCTCGCGGCCACGCTCCGTACTTTCTCAATCGCAATGTTGTAGCGCTTGATCTTGCGGTACAGTGTAGCGCGGCTGATCCCAAGCAGCCTTCCCGCCATTTCTTTATCACCATTCACCTGGTCGAAAACGCGCTGGATCGTGTCGCGCTCAATCTCCTCGAGATCCGTAGCGGTCACCGTCGCCGTCCCAAGGTTCAACTGGTTCTCGTACGCCCGAATGGCAGGCGGCAGATCCTGCAGGGTGATAATCTCGCGGTTCCCTAGTGCGACGGCCCGCTCGACACAATTCTCCAGCTCGCGCACGTTCCCTGGCCAGTCGTACTGCAGCATGCAGTTCATGGCATCGGGCGAAACTTCTATCTTCATCTCCGCCGCGTATTTGTCCAGAAACCACTGGACCAGCATAGGGACATCCGAGCGCCTCTCGCGCAACGCCGGGATGTGCACCGTCACAACATTTAGCCGGAAATAGAGGTCCTTACGAAAACGCCCTTCCTTGTACTCCGCTTCGAGATCCCGGTTCGTAGCGGCAATCACCCGCACATCGACCTTCATCTTATTATTGCTGCCCACCGGCCGAACCTCTTTCTCCTGCAGCACTCGCAGCAGCTTCGCCTGCATATCAAGCGGCAACTCCCCAATCTCATCAAGGAAGATTGTTCCCCCATTCGCTGCTTGAAAGAGCCCATCCTTCGCCCGGATTGCCCCGGTGAATGCGCCCTTCTCATGCCCAAAGAGTTCGCTCTCGATCAGCGTCGGTACCAGCGACCCGCAATCGACCGCCACGAAAGGCCGCTTGTTGAACGCGCCGTGGAAGTGAATTGCGCGCGCGACCAATTCCTTGCCCGTCCCGCTCTCGCCCGAAATCAGCACTGGCGTCCGCGTGTCCTTGAGCCGCGCGATGATTCGCAGGATGTCCTGGATCTTGGCATGAGTCCCAACAATTCCATGCAGTTCCGTCTCAGCCTTAAACCGTTCCCTTAGAAATTCGTTCTCCGCGACCAGGCGCACTTTCTCGGCCATTCGCTGCAAACTGATCTTCAATTCTTCCACCCGGAACGGCTTGGTGATGTAGTCGTAGGCCCCGAGTTTCATCGCCTGAACGGCGCTCTCGATGGATCCGTACCCGGTCATGATCGCGACTTCCGTCCGGGGCAACAGCTTCTTCACTGTCGCGAGGAACTCCAACCCTGACATCTCGGCCATGCGCAAATCCACCAGAATGATGTCAGGCGCGCTCGTCTCCAGCAGCTGCAGCGCCGCCTCCGCGCTTTCCGCCTCCTCGCACGAAAACCCCAAGCTTGCACCAATGGTCACGCATAACTTACGAATGCTCTGCTGGTCATCAACAATTAAGAATTGAACTCGAAAATCCTCAGTCATTTGGCCCCACCCAGTTCTCTCCGTGCCTCGCGTCTGCCGCAGTGAGCAAGCGTGGGCATCCCCAACTATTTCCCCATGATCTTTTCGATCGCCGCGATCAACTGCTGCACCCGAAACGGCTTCTCGATATACGGAACTCCTGTTCGCCGCAATGTTGCCGCGGTCTCTTCGTTTACCGTGTCACCGGTGATAAACAACATCCGGGTCGCCAGTTCCGGCCGATTCTTCGCGATCCACGTGTGCACATCTGCGCCGTCCACTCCGCCCGGCGTACGCATGTCCGAAACAACGCCAAGAAACCGGTCCGACTTCAGCCGCTCCAGCGCCTCGATCCCAGTCTCAATCGACAGAACCTTATAACCGTGCCGTTCCAGCGCAATCTTGATGTAGGACATGACCGCCTTTTCGTCCTCGATCACCAGTATCGGCAGCGCCGCTGTAATGGGAACCACGCTCATCTAGGCCCCCTCTCCGACAGCCTGCGCCATCGCAACTCCCGGAAATCGCACCGTGAAACTCGCGCCTGTCATATCGCTGCGATTCGCTGCCACGATCTCTCCGCCGTGTTCGTGCACAATTCCATAACAGATGCTCAGCCCCAAGCCCGTCCCCTTTCCGACTTCCTTCGTCGTGTAGAACGGGTCGAAAATGCGCTCGGGCGCTGTGATCCCCGTTCCGGTATCTTCGAAAATCACCTCAACGCCGCCATCACGAACCCCCGAGCGAACTCCGATCGTCCCCGGTTTTCCCGTTTCCCGAACCGCGTCATACGCATTGTTCAGGATATTGAGGAACACCTGCTGCAACTGGTGTGGATCGCCGACAACGTCCGGTATTGGCTCGTGCAACTCTTCCACGAGCTTGATGCCATGGTTCGCGAAGTCGTAGGCCCGCAACTGCAACGTGCGCCGCAGGATGGCATTGAGTTGCAGCGGCTGCCGTTGCGCCGGCATTTGCCGCGCGAAGCTCAGCAGGTTCTGCACTATCTGCTTCGTCCGCTGAGCCTCCTGGATAATGACCTGCAGATCCCGCCGCGCATCTTCCGGAACGTTCTCCTGCTCGGAAAGCAGATCCGCGAAACCGAGAATCGCCGTAAGCGGATTATTGACCTCGTGTGCCACGCCGGACACGAGCTGTCCAACCGCCGCCATCTTTTCCGTATGCATCAACTTCGCCTGCAAAATCGCGGCATCGGTGATGTCGGTCATCACGGCGACGATCGAGCTGACTTCGCCCCTGTCATCCCGCATCGGGCTCAGGTTGAGCGAGAACTGGCCGTTTCCGTACTGCGCCAGGATCAGTGGCAATTCCATGTTGGAGATGTGTTCACCCGCAATTGCGCGCTCCAGCGCTCCGCGCAACTCATCGCGCTTATCGACCGCGACCAGTTCAATCAGCGGCCGGCCAACCAGTTCTCCGGCGGCAAATCCGCCCAGTTCGTAGCATCGTCGGTTGGCAAACGTGATCAGCCCCGCGGTATCGGCAACGATGATCAGACTCTGCGTGTTATTCAGAATGCTGACGTTGAAGTCACGCTGCCGCTGCAATTCCGCCTGGAAGGTTTTCAACTCCGTGATGTCTAGCGTCAGCCCGCGATACTGCGTCACCCTACCCTGCGTGTCACGCACTGCAAACGCGTTCTGCAAGGTGTAGATTACCGAGCCATCCTTGCGCCGCAGGGTTTCCTGGAAATTCCGCAGAGTCCCCTTTTCCTCCAGCGCATCGGTGAATCTCTTGCGGTCTTCTGTGGTCGGATAGAGATCGCGATGAATATCTGCCTGCAGCAGGTCTTCCCGGCTGTCGTATCCAAGCATCCGCACTAGGGCGTCGTTCACTTCAATGAACCGCCCGTCGGGCGTCGTGAAGAACAATCCTTCCTGAATGTTGTCGAACAGTTCGCGATATCGTCGTTCGGCCTCGCGACGGTCGGTGATGTCCTTTAGCACATGAATGGTCTGGACACCCTCTTCCATCCCACCGTGAATGCGGGAAGTCGAGACCAGGTACGTGCGATCGAGGATCGGATGCAGGTACTCGTCCGTAATCTCGCTTCGGCTGCGGCAGAACGGGCACGATTCCGTGCTCACCTCTTGCGCCAATGCCATCAGGGCACGCATGCTCACGCCCACCAACTCCGCGGGGCGTACGCCAATAAATTCCGCCATGCCGCGATTGACCCGAAGCACTTGATCCGTCTGGTCATGAACGACGATAAAATCCGTGATCGCGTCGAAAATCTCCACCCATTGGCTGTTGCTCTGCGCAATCCGCGTAAACAGCCTCGAATTATCCAGTGCCACCGATGCGTGCGCCGCAATCGCCTGCAACAGGCTGCGATCTTCCGCCGTAACCTCGCGCGCCACATTCGCCAGGCACAGCACGCCAATCATCTCGTCCTGTGCACTCGCAAGCCGTACGAGGGACACCCGCTTCCAGCCAGTGTTTTCGGCGATCCCTGGACCCAGCAACTCTGCTGCTTCGCCTGTCCGAATCGCCTCTTTCGAGCGCGCCATCATCTCCGTCAGGCAGATGTTCAGTCGATGAACTAGCGACTTGTCTTCCAGCGCTGGCGCTTTGTATATATAGATCGTTTCCAGCGTATTCCCGCGCGCCAGCAACAACGCCGCACTGCCGGCCTCCAGAAGTCGCGCGGCATGCTCCGTCAGCGACTGCGCCAATTGCGGCAGCCGAATGCTCGATCCGACCTCCAGTGCCAGCCGCACCAATTCTTCACTGCGCTGTTGATGCTGTACCCCAACGTGTAAATTCCGAATCCGCTCCAGGACCGATGACACGGCTGCAGCCAACGCCTCGGCACGCCGAATATCTTCTTCCTGGATCCCGCCGCCATCCTTCCGGTCCAGCACCGCGAGCATTCCGAGAGACTGCCCGGCTGTACTGAGCAATGGAGCCACAAGTCCCTGCTTCAGGTTGAACTGCGTCGCAAATTCCACGTCGAGATTCGGCAGTTTTTCCGCGTCATCCGTCCAGAAAACTTTCCGCTCCTCGATCACGTGTTTCTGGATTCGCTGCGGAATAGGAATCAGCAGCGGCCTGGCTTCGCCGTTCTCCGCTGCCCACCGCATCTGGCACTTGCCATCGCTCTCCAGCAGCGCAATACATGAACGCGCAAAGCCGAGGAACTCCGCCGCGCGCAAGACGAACCGCTCCAGGAACTTGTCCAGATCATCCGACCCGCTCAACTCTGAAGTGATACTTACCAGTTGCTGAAGCTCGCGCGCCTGTGCCTCTGATTTCTGCAGCAATTCGGCATTACTGACTGCCATCGATCCGAACCCGGCAACTGTCCGCAGTAGGCCCAACTCCTGCTCCTCGAACTCGTGACCTTCATGCGGATACACCAGCAACGCCCCTGTACTGCTTGCGGAAACCAGCGGCACCGCAAGCATCTGAAGCTCATCGGCGTGTGCCGTCTTATCGACCACATTTTCCGACTGCGCGCTCATCGGCTTCTGCGCCGCAACAGCGCGACTCGCAAGGCCGCCACCAACAGCGCAGATCCCTCTCCCGTGGTGTTCCCGTATAGCATTCGCGCATTTCTCGTCGTGCGAATAAACCGACGTTAACCGGAACGAATTCCCCACTCGGAGAAATAACGCCGTCGCCCGGGCTCCGACCAGGTCGCAAATATCTTTAACAAGTTCTTCCCCAACACTCTCCAAGTCGGTTCGCGAATGCAGTGCCTGCGCACATTTCGTCAGCGCCTCGGCCCTCCGGCGCTCCTCGCGCGATACCCGGTTCAGCCGCGCAGTCTCAATTAGCGTGCCAAGGATCGTGGCCAATATCTGGCCTTTAGCGGCCAGTTCGTCGGTGAAGAATTCCTTTTTCGTTTTATGAGAGAAAACAATCACACCAATCACGGGTCCGCCCAGGACAAGCGGGACAGCCATGATCGAACCCACGGGCCGCTTTCGGGCGATCTCATCCGGTTGGCTGGGAACATCATTGACCAGAACTGTCACCTTGTCCCGCACCGCCCGACCGGAGTAAGTGTTTGCCTCCAGCGGCATCCGTTTGCCCCGGTAAAACTCCACATCCCCCCCATGACCGTCTAAGCCATACAGCTCCTTGCCTTTAACTACCCAACAAAAGACGGAACTAGCCCCAAAATTCTCCCGGACCAACCGGCAAAACAGCTGAACTAACTCGGTAAATTGCAGTCCTTGCGAGGCAGCACCCGACAGTTCCAGGAGAACTGTCTGAAATGAATCGTCGGAAGACACAGCGGGCTGGGTTGTCCCCGGACCCAAAGCACTAGCCATGGTCCCTCGAACCGCACGTTTCAGGTAAGTACGTTTCAGTATTGCTGATTCTCAAAATGAGTCAAGTACAAAACCCCGGTGGAACCTGATCGGTTTCACCTTAGTAATCTCAAGTTGAAACGAAATTCGCGGGGAATCGCAGCCCGTGAGACGCCACTACGGTCGCGTCCATGACCTTTCGTCACCATGCTCTCTGTGAATCGCCTCTAAGTTGCTGAAAACGCGAGCAGCTTCTGCTTCGTGACGAAAGTAATCCCACCCGTTTTACTGGCACGGCCATTGCAATGAGAACGGGTAGGTTCTTTGTGTCTCTGCAGTTACGGACGAACCAAGGAGCAAGAAATGGCGAATTTGTCATCTTCCCGCAAATGGAGCTTCTGGCTCTGTGCATTCATATTGGGCACCGCACTCTTATTGGGACATACAGTCTCGGCGGCCGACGCCGGACGGAAAGTGAGACAGCAGGTTGCGCCTCAGTATCCCCCCTTAGCCCGTCAGTTCAACGCCACAGGCATCGTGAAGTTGTCGGTCGAAGTTACGCCGGGTGGCGAGGTCAAAACCATGAAGGTCCTGGGCGGCCACCCGCTTCTGATCCCCGCTGCCGAAGATGCTGTCAGGAAATGGAAATACGAACCCGCAAAAGAGAGTTCAACCGAGATCGTGGAAATCAAGTTTGTGTCCGGTCAATAGCAGTTACGGATTCCAGGCGGCACTGCGCGGCCACCTGAAGCATTAGACCCAGGGAGAAGGGCCCGGTAGTTGCGGCCCGGAGGCAACAGGAATGACGATCAAGAAAAAGCTTTACCTGAACTTCACCGCCATCATTTGCATCATGATCGGCTTGTTTCTCGTGAGCATGTACGGCATTCGTCGCGAGCGCAATGCCAAGGCCGCAGCCGCCGCCACCGAGCAACTCCGGTTCCAGATGATGCAAAACCGCCTCACCCTGGCGAATTACCTCCTGAGCGGTGACACGCGCGAGTTGGACAAGCTGCATGACGGAACCATCAAACTCAGTGACCTGGTTCGACAAGCCGAAGCCAGGACTTCTGACAAAGAACAACTCGCGGCGCTCACCAAGCTCGACAACATGGAAACCGACTGGAATTCCCAGTTCGCCGCCAAGATGATCGAGAAGCGCAAGGATGTTGATGCCGGCAATGCCACCGTCGCCGACCTGCAGATCGCCTATCTCCAGGCGGACCCGGTCACCTGGCTGAAAAATTCCAACGATGTGATGGTGCAGGTCCAGGAAGATCGGCAAAAAGCTGACGAAGCTGCCACTCTCGTCACCAGCATTTTCTCCTTCGTTTTCCTCGTCCTTGCCATTGGCCTGGGCGGCTTCATCGCGTTCCGCACCTCGCAGTCAATTACCCAACCTCTATCGCAGTTGATGGGCGTAGCCCGCGAGATCGGCGAGTCCGGCGATCTCGAGCACACGATTGACGTTGCCGGCAAGGATGAAGTCGGAGAACTTGCTCGCTCCTTCGCCAAAATGGTTGCCTACCTCAAGGAAATGGCCAGCGTCAGCGAAGCCATTGCCCGTGGCGACCTGACCGTCGAAGTCGAGCCTCGTTCCAAGCGCGATACCCTCGGAAGCGCCTTCAGCAAGATGCTCGACGGCCTGCGCAGCATCGTCCGCTCCGTTCGCGACGCCGCCGCCCAAGTCGCCGCCGGCTCCAACCAGGTCGCCGACGCCTCCGAAGAATCGGCCAAGATCAGCGTACAGTCATCTTCCGCAATCGACGAAGTCACCAGCACCATGCACGAGATGTCAATCAATGTGCAGAACATGGTGAAGAACACGCAGATGCAGGCGTCGAGCGTCAGTGAAACCTCGGCGTCGATCGACCAGATGGTCGCCAGCATTCAGCGCGTCGCCGACACTGCCAAGGTCCTGCTCGACATATCCAATCGCTCGCGCGAAGAAGTTCAGTCCGGCATCGGAACCATGCAGAAGGCCACCGACGGCCTCTCGCGCATCAACACTTCCATCGGTTCCTCGTCCCAGATCATTGCCGCGCTCGGAACCCGTGCCGACGACATCGGCAAAATCATCGAGGTTATCGACGACATCTCCGAACAGACGAACCTGCTCGCTCTTAACGCAGCGATCGAAGCTGCCCGCGCCGGAGAGCACGGACTCGGCTTCGCCGTGGTTGCCGACGAAGTTCGAAAGCTCGCCGAGAAATCCGCCCAGTCCACGAAAGAGATCAGTGAACTCATCCAGAGTATTCAGAAGGAAGCCCGCAAGGCCGTTGAGAACATGGAGAAGAGCACGTCGATCGTCAACGAAGGCCTTACGCTCGGCAACGATCTCTCGGTGGCTCTGAAGAAGATCTCCAACGTCGTTACCGAGGTCTACAAATTTGCGCAGGAGATTGGCGCCGCCACCAACGAGCAGTCGCACGGCTCTTCGCAGATCGCGAAAGCCACCGGTCGTCTCAACGAGATCACGCACGAGATCAACTCTGCGGTCGAAGAGCAGGCCAGCGGCGCCCAGGCCGTCGTCAAGGCCATGGAGCGCATGCGCGAAATGGTTCAGGCGCAAACTTCCGGTTCGACTGAACTCGCCGCTTCGTCCGAACAGATGTCGAAGATGGCGCGCAATATGCTCGAGTCGATGGACCGCTTCAATCTCGACGTTGAGCGTGCTCTGACCGAGGGCAGCAACGGTAACGGAACAAAAGTCGCCTCTGGCAAGTACGCTCTCGCAGGACGCAGCTAACGAGGTCCGCTATGGCCAAGGATATGCAAATCGTCGGGTTCCGCGTCGGCAATGAGACCTTCGGTGTGCCCATCCAGTCCGTGCACGAGATTGTGCGCATGATGGATATCACCAATGTTCCCGACGCGCCCATCTACATTGAAGGCGTCATTAATCTACGCGGCAAGATCATCCCGGTCATCGATCTCCGTAAGCGTTTCGGCGAAAAGGAAATCAAGGCCAGCAAGAAGAACCGCATTCTTGTCGCCGAAATTGGAGCCAAGATGGTTGGCCTGGTCGTCGATGCTGCCAGCGAGGTACTCAAGCTGCCGCCATCCGATGTCGATCCGCCACCGAATGTTTTCGAAGACGGCGAACTGAATTATGTCACCGGCGTCGGCAAACTCAACGGACGCCTCGTCATTCTGGTGGAACTCAGCAAGATCATGCAGCGTGGCGAACTTCGCCGACTCGGTGATGTGGCCGATAACACTGGCGCGGCGTAGGTGACCTACTCTTCCCGCGACAAGTCGCGAGACGGTGGGTAGCGATGAAGCACTAGAAGTCGGGCGCAATGGCGTCTTAACTAGCGAGAGTCAATGGGTACACAACCTGTTTCCGTAAACCTGACCGAGGCCGAACTGAAGCTGCTGCAGACCCTGATCTACCAGGAATGCGGCATGTACTTCGACGAACGCCGCGCGCATTTTTTGCAGGATCGTCTTCAGCGTCGCCTCAAGGCCACCGCGCTCGACTCCTTCTACAGCTACTATCGCCTTCTGACCAGTCGTGAAGGCAAAGCTGAACTGAGTTCCCTGCTCGAAAATCTCACCGTCAACGAAACCAGTTTCTATCGCAATAAGCCGCAACTCGATCTCTTTCAGAAAACGATTCTCGAAGAGCTACTCCACAAGAAGCAGGAACGCCGCGATTGGAATATCCGGGTTTGGAGCGCCGGTTGCTCTACCGGGCAGGAACCCTACACCGTGGCGATGATGATCGCCGACGAACTCGCATACTACTACCTGCGCAATCCGCTTCCGTTCGAAATGCCCTTCCCAAAGCCGCTCATCCCGCCGCCATGGAAGGTGGAGATCCTCGCGTCCGACATCAATTATTCGGTTTTGCGCGCAGCCCAGGAAGGCATTTACCTGGAACATCACATGGACGGCGTGGAATACACCTCGCGCCTTCGCTATTTCGACAAGGTTGGGGACAAGTACGCGATCAAGAAGAATGTTAAGGAGCTCGTCCACTTCGACTTCCACAACCTGAAGACCGAGTTCTTGCCGCAGCGCAACGACATCATTTTCTGCCGCAATGTCATGATCTATTTCGACGAAGCCGAGCAGAAGCGCCTCGTCGACAAGTTCTATCGCTGCTTAAACCCCGAGGGTTATCTCTTCGTCGGCCACGCCGAGAGTCTCTTCGGCCTGACCGACAAGTTCCGAATGATTCACAAGGACAACGGCACCGCATATCAACGACTGGAGACGAACGGGCAGTAAGGGCAAAACCATGGACTTCTTCGCCGACGAACGGATCAACGAACTCCGGAATCTCTTCTTCGAGAGCGCGCAGGAACTTCTGCAGGCGCTCAACGAGGAAGGCTTGTCCCTGGAGAAGAACCCGTCCGACCCCGAGATCGTTCGCAACGTTCGCCGTACCGTTCACACCCTCAAGGGAGACTCCGCCGCCTGCGGTTACCGCGAGTTGAGTGAACTGTCACACGCTCTCGAAGATGTCCTCACACCGGAGATGGCGAAACAGTCCGGCGCGCAATTAGCCGATCTGGTCTTGAGCGCGGCCGACACTTTCGACGCCATGCTCGCGGCCTATCGCAACAACCTTCAACCCCCAGCCGGCGATTCGCTGCGTGAAATGATTCAGGGCGTCTCGTCGCCAGAGAAGGCTGCCGTCGCCGCGCCGCTCGTACCTAAGTTCGACTGGAGCGAGTACGAGCAGCTCCTGATC
Organism: Terriglobia bacterium; assembly: GCA_032252755.1. Lineage (NCBI taxonomy): Bacteria > Pseudomonadati > Acidobacteriota > Terriglobia > Terriglobia bacterium. The sequence goes on along the minus strand of JAVUPY010000085.1, from coordinate 3,365 downwards.
ACCAAGAGCGCCGTTCGCGGCCAGCACGTATACAATGTCGCCCTTGCACTCGATCCGCAGAACCCGATGCGCGCCGCCGCCGTCCAGCTTGTGCGCAATGTGATGCAGGAAGTTGGCAACATCCTCGTCATGCGTCCCGACGAGAATGCCTCCAACGCCAATGTCGAAACCATCGAAGCGGCCATCTGCAGCCATCACGAGAAAGAATGGATCGAGAAGAAGTGCAAGATCCCGGCCGTCGTCACACGAATTCACGTCGCTAAGGTCGACGCCGAACCCGAGGCGAACACTACACTACAGGCCCCGGTCGCCCCGGCTAAACAGAAAGCGCCGGCTCCGGCCGTCATCGTTCCTGAAGCCGAAGCCGACCTCCTCGGCATCGATACCGACGAGCCAGTTCCGCAGGTTCAGCGAATGGCGAAAGCCACATCACTGACCTCTCCTTCCGAAAATATTCTTCGCGTCGACGCCGAACGCATCGACAGCGTTCTCGACCTCGTCGGCGAACTTATCATTGGCAAATCCATGCTGCTGCAGACGCTCGGTGAGTTCACCCGCCGATTTCCCAAAGACCCCCTGCGCAACCGTTTTGTCGATGCCATGGCCTTCCAGCAGCAGGTGCTGAACAAGCTCCAGCGCTCGGTCATGAAGATTCGTATGGTGCCAGTTGAGCAGCTTTTCCGGCGCTTTCCGCGCGTCGTCCGCGACGTCGCAAAAACTCAAGGGAAGGATGTCGAACTCATACTCGAAGGCGAGTCGACGGATCTCGACAAGAGCATTCTCGATGCTCTTGCCGAACCCATGACGCACCTGGTCCGCAACGCAGTCGATCATGGCATAGAACCGCCGGGCGAGCGTCGCGCCAAGGGTAAGCCGCCGCAAGGCAAGATCAAGCTCGACGCCTATCACCAGGCCAACCAGGTCGTCATCGAAATCTCCGATGACGGTCGTGGCATCGATACCCAGCGCGTCGTCAACAAGGCCATCCAGACCGGCGTCATCACCGGCGAAGAAGCTGCGCGCCTCAATGAAGCCGAAAAACAGCAACTCATCTTCGAAGCCGGCCTTAGCACTGCCGACATCGTCACCGAAGTCTCCGGCCGGGGCGTTGGCATGGACATTGTCAAGGCTTGCATGGAGCGCCTGAAGGGCTCCGTCAGCATTCACTCCGAGCTAGGCAAAGGCACGACGTTCCGTCTCCACCTGCCGCTGACTCTCGCGATCATCAAGGCCCTCCTCTTCCGCGTCGGCGAACGCCTATATGCGATTCCTTTGACCTCCGTGCTCGAAATCACGCGCGTCTCCGATCCCGACATTCATATCGTCGACCGCCACGAAGTCATGCAGCTTCGGGATGAAGTGCTCACGCTCGTTCGTCTGCAGAGCATCGGAACCCCACCAGTAAATTGCAAGCGCAGGCACTTCATCGTCGTCGTTTCGCTTGGCCAAAGAAAGTTCGGCCTGATCGTGGATCGCCTCGTAGGCGAAGAAGAATTGGTAATCAAGGCGCTTGACGACGATTACGTCGACACCGAAATGGTTAGCGGAGCTTCAATCTTGGGTGATGGAACAGTAGTGCTCATTCTTAACCTTACCGCTGTCGTGGAGCGCCTTGGTCGCGCCAACTCCGGCGGACGCAACACCGTGGGAGCGTCCGCATGAGCAAAGAAATGCTTCGCGTTCTCGTTGTCGACGACTCCGCCCTGATGCGCAAGCTTATCCCGCAAATCATCGAGCGCGACAGTTCCATCCACGTTGTCGGCACCGCCATGGACGGCGCATTCGCGCTAAAGAAGATCGAGGAACTGCAACCCCACGTCATCACTCTCGACCTCGAAATGCCGCGAATGGACGGCATGGAGACTCTCCGCGCCATCATGCGCCAGTCCCGAACTCCGGTGATCGTCGTCAGCGCGCACACCACCCAGGGCGCCAGCGCAACGTTTAAAGCTCTCGCGCTGGGGGCCTTCGACTTCGTCGCCAAGCCGCATGACGCCCTCTCGGCGAACATGGATGCCATCGCGACTGACCTCATCAACAAGATCAAGGTCGCGGCGGAAACGCGAATTTCCAAAGCACAACCCGAGGTCCCGACTAGTCGGCGCAACAAGAAATCCCCGGAAAAGCGCCTGCCTGCGCGACGCGTCGTCGCCATCGGCGTCTCGACCGGCGGCCCCAACGCCCTTCAATATGTGCTTTCGCAACTCTCGGCAGACTTCCCTGCCGCGATCGTCGTCGTGCAGCACATGCCGGAGGGCTTTACCGAACTTTTCGCGCGCCGTCTGGATGAGTGCTGCGCCATTGACGTTAAGGAAGCCGCTTCCGGCGATCTCCTGCTCGCAGGACGTGCGCTCATTTGTCCCGGCAACCGGCACATGCGCGTCAAACGCATGCCTCTAGGCAACATCGTTGTTCTCTCCGAGGAACCGAAGATCAATGGGCATCGCCCATCTGTCGATGTCCTCTATCGCTCCGTCGCCCATGAATTCGGCCGCGATGCCGTTGGCCTCATCATGACCGGGATGGGCGAAGATGGTGCCGATGCTCTCGGCGAAATCAGGAAGATGGGCGGAATGACCATCGCCCAGGACGAGGAATCCTGCGTCGTTTACGGAATGCCGCGCGCCGCGATTGATCGTGGCTCGGTCGTGCGCGTAGTTCCACTCGACGCTTTGGCAAACACATTAGTAGCCCAGTGCGCCGAACGTTCGCGCGTGCTGACGAAGGTTTAAGTGCTTTGAAAGGGCATGGCTTCAGCCGTGCCGGATTGGGATGAATGGTAAGTGCACGACATTAGTTACACCACGAAGGGGCAGTAACTCAGAGGCTTCAGCCCCTGAGGGAAGTTTTGAAACTGAGGACACAGGTTATGGAGCAATTTCCCGCTCTTCTTAGAACCAGGGACCGTCAACCGGTCAGCTATCTCGTCGTCGACGACTCCGTCTTCGCGCGCAAGAACCTGACTCGCATGATCGAGACCTTCGGCGGCCAGGTGGCTGGCGAGGCCGGTGACGGCTGCACCGCCATCACCGAATACGATCGGGTCACGCCCGACATCGTGCTCATGGATATCACCATGCCACAGATGGAGGGCATCGAGGCCGCCGAGCGCATCGTTCGGCAGCATCCGCACGCCCGCGTCGTCATGGTCTCGTCGGTTGGCTACCAGGAGAACATTGTCGCTGCCCTGCAAAAAGGCGCGCGCCACTTCGTGCAGAAACCCGTCAAGCCCGAGGTTCTCTACGAGGTCATCAAGTACGTCATGGGCGAAGACGCCGTCGCCGTCGCATCTGCCGCCGCCGGAACAGGAGAAGCACAATGAGGATGGAACTCATTCAGCCGTTCATTAACGCCGCGGACGCCGT
>JAVUPY010000084.1 GCA_032252755.1 Terriglobia bacterium | reverse complement strand
TCGAAGTCATTGCGGACAATAACGGCCCCTTCGGCGCTAAGGCAGGTGCAGCTACGAGTGCTGCGGGTAGGTTCTGTTTGTCAGCGGAAAGAACGGCGAATTCTGTGCCACTTCACGTCGTTGAGATCGGAATACAATTCTAAGATCCCTCCCAGTCGTTTAGGGCTCTTAATCGCAGTTAAGGAGTCTTACGATGCGAAAATTCCTGGCATTTCTACCATTGTTACTGCCGAAACACTAAATGGCTTTCTGGGCGCCCACCAGCTGTTTGCTACCGGGCTTCAGGAGTTCAAGTGTCACAGCATTTCCCAGATCACGGGTGTATGGGCTGACCCAGCACGCTTAGCGATTAGCTAGGGATCGGATGTCACCCAGCCCCAACAGTCGCTCGTCGGCTGTCACTAGCGTCAAGTCCAACACCTGGGCAGTTGCCGCCAGAAACCGATCTGCAGGATCGCCGTGAAATAGCGAAAGCTCGTGTGCGGCAAGAGCGATCGCATGCGTCAGCGGCGCCTCCAAAAAATGGGAGGTTGCGACACCCACCCACCTGGCGCGGTCCTCCGGTAGCTCGATCCGTCCTTTCTCGGCGAGCAGCAATGCTTCCCAAACGCTGATTGCCGAGAGCCACAACTGATTCCCTGGATCTTTCAATTCCTTGAGAACCCGTCGACCCAGCCTTCCTGGGTCTGCCAGGCTCCACAACCAGATATGCGTATCAAGAAGCAGCTTCATTTGCCCCCTGCTTCCCAATCGCTTTCGTCCCCCACGGGCGAGACAATATCCCCGGTAAACTGCATCGTCTTCGCCATGGATCCTAGCCAATCTGCAGATTTCTCCACGGGATTAGGGGGTACGACTTCCGCGACTGGTTTCCCGAAGCGAGTGATCCGAATCGGCTGTTTGGTCTTGTTCACCTGCTCAAGCAGGGCCAAGCACTTTGCTTTGAACTCCGAAATTGCCACTTCCTTCATGGTCCATCTAATATTACTATGGTCAACACATATAGTCAAAACTTGATGAGAGGTTGCTGTGGCCGGCGAGTTCCTGACTAAACGAATGCTCGCATCAGGGGCATGTACCGAAACTGCGCCTCAATCTTCGCCCGAGACTTCTTATCGAGCGGAAGGTGCAACGCAAGGTCGGTCCACGCTTTCATCAGGCTTTCGAGCACGTTAGCTGCAGTGTCGGTGACTAGGACTTTCGGAATCCGCGCCTTGTTCGCGAATTTCGCAAGCAGTTCCCTGTCGAGCTTTCCGGTATCCTTCTCCTTGGCGACCGATAATGCCAGCGAGCGATCGTCGATGTACTGAATGGTCGAGACAAAATCGTAGCCCGGCGCAAGAGCGGGCGTGCGGCCGTCCGGGTAAATCACGGACCAGTTCTTCAGGTGCATGTCGGCGTTGCCTATAGCTGCATTGAAAATCAGCCGACGTATGAACTCGACGAGCGCATCTTCACCGAGAAACGTGGAGATGTCAGCGGCCATGTTCGTATAGCTGTAGTTCCTGTACTTGTCGCTCGGGAACTGATGGTAGATCTGATTGAAGTCCTCAATATGTATTCGACCACCCTCTGGCGTTCGGTCGAAACGGCGAACGTAGAGTGAGTTGGCAGTCTCTCCCGCGAACTCCTTCGGCAAACCCTCGATTTGATTAGTGGGAATTAAGCCCACTTCCGCGACCTGAATTCCGACTGCTTCCGCCAGTTTCATCATCGAGTACTCATTCTCGGGAACCAGCGGATAAGTTGGCGAAGGCAGCTTCACGATCCAGCCTCCGTCGCGTCCTTCGGCCGGAATCGTGAGCTGCTTTTTCGGACTGCCGACCGCGGAAAACTTCACTTGTACGCCCGCAAGCGAAAAACGTAACACTCTTCCCGTGCGCCGCTTTGCTTTTTCAGAGGCTTCGTTCTCAGGTGGTGGAATTGGCTGGCCCTCGATATCTTGTACCGTTACCGCACCAGGAAGATCGGCGCCGAGCAGCCAGAGCAAATAGAATTCGCGCGCTTCCTTGATTCCCGCGAGTTCGGCGACGTACAAACGCAGGCGACCTTCGGGAAGTAGGTTTGAGAAGAAGGGCGGAACTTTCGTTTGGACCTGCTCGGGTTCAACGATTAGCTGCCTGTTCTCGTCGTAGTAACTTAAGCTCAGGACAGGTCGAATCGGGTCATTTGCATACTGCTCGTCGAAAGCGAATAGATTACGGTCGTATGGAAGCTGTGTGATCGTTCCGACCCGGACCTGGTTCAGGCGAACCTCGAGGACTGTAGGGCGTGCTTTACTCATGGTGCTCGCCATCGGCGTCCTCCGGTTCAGCTCCGATCAGCCGACGTTTGGAGTCCGGTGGCTCGACTACACCTCGATGCTGTGCAACCAGATAGTTGACTGCTGGGAGCAGTTGTTTCGGCAGAAGGATCGGTTCCAAACCCAAAGCACGCGCGAGTTCGGTAAGCGTCGACAGCCGTGGATCAGTAAGCCCGTTCTCAATTCGCGCGATTTGCGCTTGCGTCATCTTGAGTTGGCGGGCTAACTCCGCTTGCGAGAGGTCCCGTTCTTGTCGAGCGCGGCGGAGATTTTGAATGATATCTAATTGTGTATTGTTATCCACATAAAAGACATTAATCGATATATGATTCAATTGTCGAGTGATATACTAAAATATATTTTATACAAACTTTAAATATCATTTTATATAGTGGAGCATGTCCAATTGGGCCGGCGAAGAAACCCCCAGTTTCATTACCCTGATTTCGATCGTGATCATTATTGTCCGCACAAGTAGTGGGCTTCGTAGATCAGAGCACGTCGGATAGCCGGGCCACGCCGATCACGCAGCCTGAGATGCCGGATACTACTTACCTGCTTAGTGCTGTGCTTGCCCGTGATTACTTCGATCTTCTGCTAGGGATAACCGAGCTTAAAGGTCACTTTGGCTTGCCGTATTTGACCAATAGATGATCCAGAGACCACTGCTTCCTTACACGCGATTCCGGGCAATGCAGAATGCAACCACGCTTGTGTATACAGGACAGAGTTACAGGCGTGGGGTTTGCCCCGACGCAGTTCTCCGATTTCAGAGACTTCGATACAGATTCGGGGATTGTGCTGCACGTTTGTCAGGGAATGTCCTGGGTGATCGGCTGTGTAGAGACAACAAATCACCGCCGTGTGGATATAAACGAGCGGTGCCACATAGGGCCAACCATTCGCATCTACCGTACCGACGTTTGCGGTCTTCTGGCGCCGCAGGAACTCAGTTGCTCACGTCGGTTCCATGAGCCATCGTTCTGATTCATGAGTTCGCGGAGATCCGGCACGGTGTAGAAACGAAAGGCTCTGCTCTCCTGATCATTCGGTGCGCAGATTCCGGGGCTGATTAGGCTGTCAGCTTAAGTGTGCTTTTATAATCAGCAACGAACTTTTCAATCCCCTTCGTCGTGAGTTCGTGACGTATGTCGAAACGATCCACCGTCCCTACCCGCGAGGAATCTCGTCTTTTGGGCGGTGTCGCCAACCCGCCTAGTTGCTGTCTCAACCGTCAATCCAGGCGATACGGACCCTGTCCTGTTGTTTATGGAACGGATCGACTAGGCTGATGTAGGCCAGGGCCGAAGACTCCGGTTTAGGAACGCAAAATTATTGTGGTGTCGCCACAAACCTCTGGCGTTCATCGAAACGTTGCGCGAGGAACGCCTCAACCTCTCGCAGCGTGGGCATTGAGGACTGAGCACCGTGTTTGGTCACTGAAAGGGCAGCAACAGCACAAGCAAACTCAGCAGCGTCCCGAGGTCGCATTTGCCGGACCGTCAGAGCGTATGCGAATGCCCCATTAAAGGCATCTCCGGCGGCGGTACTGTCCACAGCATCGACAGAAAATGCAGGTACATGAATGGCGGAAACATCCTTTCCTGCGAGAAATACACCATCCGCTCCGAGTTTTAGTGCAACATTGCCCACACCCAGTTCGAGTAACCGCTGAATCACCTCTTCTGCCGCTCCAGGGCGTATGCTCGCTTCGAGGCCAAGCAGGATCTGGGCCTCACTCTGGTTAGGCGTCAGCCACGTTACCGATTGCAGCAGTTCAGCAGGAAGGGGAACTGCGGGTGCTGGATCCAACATGAAGGGCACTCCAGCGGAACGACAAATCTCAGCCAAGTAGCAATTGGTCGCAATTGGGATTTCCAATTGTGCAAGGACCATACAGGCGTTCTCGATAGTCTCTCGACAGAGATCAATGTCCTCTGGCGCGAGTTTCTCATTTGCTCCGGGAATAACCACGATAGAATTGTCACCCGCGACGGTGGTTGCAATAACTGCGGTGCCGGAGGAGCCGGTAACGTTTGCTACCTGACGGACGTCGACACCTTTCTCTTCGAGTTCGCTTCTCAACCGGGCAGCAAAGATGTCATCACCCAACCGCCCGATCATGTTTACGGGAGCTCCTAGACAGGCCAACGCTACAGCCTGGTTGGCTCCTTTCCCCCCAGAATAAGTCTGGAAGCTCAGCCCAGAGATCGTTTCCCCTAAGACTGGAAGTCGCTCAACCCGGGCGACTAAATCGATGTTGATACTCCCCACGACGACGATTGGTTTATTCATGACTCCAGTCACCCGAAAAGGGGGGCAGTAGCGATAACCCCGAGGCCGACAACAAAGAAGACGAACATAAGAGGAACCAGCCGACGCGAGTTGGTCGGTGCGTTAGCAAACTCCCGCCATATAAATACTCCCCACGCAGCGGAGACCATTGTGGCGCCCTGGCCGATCGCGTATGAAATCGCAGGCCCTACGATATGAGTGTTAGAAGCTACGAAGTTTGATACAGCACCAGTGCACCAGATTGCACCGCCGAGAATGCCCCAAAAGTGAAAGTGCGATGGGGCGGCCCGGTACTTCGCCATGCTCACCGGGTGTTCTCCCGTGAGAGGATGTCGCATTAACCAGGCGTTTACGGGAATTGCGCAGACTGCTACTCCGACGGCAAAAACTAGCGAAACCGAATAAGGCCCCAGTGCGCTTTCACCGATCGTTGATGATGCAACGAATGGATAGAACAGGCCCATCAAAATACCGCTCACCACACTGAGCCGGACTCCTCGTGCACTTACAACGTTATTTCCTTCGCGTCTTTTGTAAGCGACGGCATCAATCAGAATTGCGATCAGAACTAGGGCTACGCCGCCGAAGAGCAAAAGGGGATTACCGCGAGGTTGAATCAGATAATTGAGGACAACGCCCACAATCAACGCTAGACCTATGCCAATGGGGAATGCGACCGCCATGCCAGCGACGGCAATGGCGGCAACGAGTAGTAGATTGGCTACGTTAAAAACAATCCCACCTGCAAGTGCCAGCGCAATTTTGGGACTACTGGCCTGTAACAGGTTCGGCAGAAAGGCTGTTACTCCTCCGTGGACGCTGCCCAGCGTGAACCCCCAAACTAGGCTGGCGAGTATTACCCCAATCACATAGTCCCAATAGAAGAGTTGGAAAGGGAAACCAGTCGTAAGTTTCTGAGTGTTTGCCCAGGAGCCCCAGCAGATCATGCTGATGATCATGAACAGTAGCGCCATCGTGTACGCCTCTGGCTGATACATCTTCCGTCTCCTAAACTTGCTTTTAGCTCGTATCTGGTCGGTGGCCGTTAGGCGACAGAACTAAGTTCACCTCGATTCTGTCGCCCCTCTCATCCCTAGAAGCGGATGTGAGCCACCAGTTGAATCTGGCGCGCCGGATGTTGGCCAGTAGAGTAACCGAACAGAGCGTTGGACAAATCGCTAACCGGATTCACCAGGTTCACCCTGTTGAACAGGTTGAGAAATTCGCCCCGAAGCTCGAGTCGTCCGGCCTCACCTAGGGGGGACAGCGCGAAAGATTTCTGGACGGCCAAGTTGACGACGGCGAACCCTGGACCGTCGTAGGTATTGCGGCCCAGGTTGCCCTCTTGCCCAGCGGCTGGGGTTGGGAAGTCAGTCGCCTTAAAGAGGCCTTTGAGGAAGCTGGAACGATCCGTACTGATGTGGTTCCCGAATGATGGCGTGTTCGGCACGTCAAAATTGAATCCATCGGCGTTGTAATCACCGCCTGACGAATATCCGGAGCCGTTATACACCGTAAACGGCTGGCCAGACTGCAGGATGATGATTGGCGAAAGAGTCCAGCCCGAAGTAAGAACTCGACTAAACCCCTGGCCGACGGTAGGGATGCTCCAAACCGCGTCCGCCGAGAATCTGTGACGAGAGTCGAAGTCTGACCGACCGTACTGGCCGGCAAGCGTCTGGGCGTCGAAGACCGACTGGCCACCACCCACACCGTTGTCATTACTGCTCGTGAGATCCAAGGACTTGCCGTAGGTGTAGATAGCGTGTGCGGTCCAGCCTTTCGTGAAGTGCTTGGATATGGAGAAGGCTCCGAGGTTCGAGTTTGCGATCCCAATGCTGCGTCCATACGTAATCGCACCGAAGCTCTGGTTGAGGCCCACGGCATACCCGTCATTGATGATCATGTCGCCAGCGAAGCGGTTGACGTCTGTCTGAAGATAAAGATGTCTGCTTGCGCTGCCGAAGTAATCAGCTTCCAGCAGGAATCCGCCGAGTTTCTGCTGAAGGCCTAACGACCAGCTGTGCACCATGGGAGGTGCGAGGTTAGGATCGATGCCTCCGACGTTCGTGCGTGTGCCAACCAGGCCTCCATGCTCGTCCACCTGATAGGTGATACCCGGCGGCGGAGCGAAACCCTGTGCACCGGAGCTACTCGTTCCATAGGAGAAATTGGCGAGAGTGACCCCAGGATTGAAGATGCTGATCGACGGACTGGCAAAATCAGGTGGGTTTGTCCTCATGTTGTTCACGTAGGAATATTCACCGACTCGCGTGCTGAAGATTCCATATCCGCCGCGGAGCGATGTCCTGCCATTCCCGAAGACGTCCCATGCGAACCCGACCCTCGGTGCGAACCGGTACTGCGCGTTGGACGTCGCCTGACCGGCAGATCCCCGCACTTCCATAGAACCATTCGCAACTTGATCGGCGAAAGTCTGGCCCGACCCAGGCGTGAAGAAGGCGATTGGATCTTTGTCGTTCATTACCGTCGAGAGGTGCCCGAAGTAATCGAGTCGGAGTCCCAGGTTTAATGTGAAATTCCTGCTGACCTTCCAATCGTCCTGGAAGTACGGTGCGACGTACAACATCATCACTCGCTGGTAGAGGTTGTGTGCAACGCCACCGGTCCGAACGTCGAGCACCGGACCACTTTGCAGGAACGGGTTGTCCGCCGCGAAATCGAGGACGTTTAGGAACAAGAAGTAGGGGCGAGCGTTCCCATTGGTGAAATCATCCAGATCCTGTAGGCGATCAACATCGAGACCAACCCTGAAATTGTGAGCTCCCCGTATGTAGCTTAGCGTGTCATGTGCATACCAGTTGTTCTGCGTCCAACCCGAAGGACCCCACTGCCAGAAGGTCGCATCGACGCCGCCGATCCATGCAGCGTTCGGGAGCGGCGGGACGCGGTCCGGCTGGCTTCCGGTCAATCGGTTATATGCAATTCCAGCCTCATTCATCATGGAGCTGGAGAAAGTGTGGACGTAGTTGATCTTGTTGTACCAAGTGCCATTTGGGTTGATGTAAGCATACTGAGGCCGGGGATCCGCATTTTCACCTTGCGTGGTGTTTCGGAAGAAGCTGTAAAACAACTTATCTTTATCGCCTCGTAAGTTGTGATCAATCCGGAAGTGCGCCTGGAATCCGTCGTTTTTGGGTGAGGCATTGATAATCGCCGTGCCTGTCGCAACCAAATCATCGGGAATATTTGGTGGAGTGTACGAGCTCCACCAGTTGTTCTTTATATCGGCTACAGTCTGGAAGTCGCTTCTTGGATAGGCGCCCGGAGGAGCGGCTTGGAAGAACTTCGCGGCCATGGAATCGGGGAAGTTTTGAATGACATAGTCCTCGAATTCCTTTGTCTCTACGGTCTCCTTGAAGGTCGTTCCCAAAGAGCTCTTCATCCAGAAGAGCGACCCGAAGAAGAAGGTACGATCTTTGATGATCGGACCTCCGACGGTTCCGCCGAAGTCGTTCCGAACCGAATGGGGCAGTTTGCTCTGGAACTCCGTACGAGCTGTCAGACCACTGTCAGTGTGCATCTCGGACAGCGATCCATGGAATTTGTTTGTGCCAGACTTGGTGAAAATCTCTATCAGCGCGCCGCTCTGCCGGCCCTTCTCGGCCGAATAGGTCGCAGCAGCGATCTTCATCTCCGCCACGGTGTCGGGTTCAGGAGTAATATTCACCACTCCGTCGCGAGAATTCCCGTTGACAGTGGTGCCGTCTACCTGGAATTCGTTTGCCTCCTGGCGCTGGCCCGCTCCGTTGATCTGGAAACCTGCCTCTGAACTGAAACTGTTCGTTCCCTGGGACCCTGCGGCCGCGATCGACCCTGACGCATCGCCCAGACCAGTCACTCCCGGGGCGAGCGTGGCCACGCTGGCGTAGAGGTTCTGGCCAACTAGTGGCGACTCCTGGACGGTCTTCTGCTCCAAGGTGCGGGCGATCGTTCCCTTGGTGGTTTCCACCATTTCCGCATCGGCTGATACCTCGACACTCTCCGTCTGCTGCCCAACCACCAGCTTCGGATACAGGGTACGAACGTCGTGCCCTTCAATCAGAATGTCCTTTTGGACCCACTTTTGGAACCCATGTGCGGTTATCTCGAGTTGGTACTTCCCGGGAGCCAAATGGAGAATACTGAAATAACCCTGACCATCCGATAGCGCCGTTTGGCGAATGTCGGTCGCTTCGTTAACTAAAGTGCACTCAGCGGAAGATATCGCAGCTCCCGTGGGATCGACTATCGTCCCTGCAATACCGCTGGAGTATTGCGCGGCTGCGGGAGCGGCCGCGAGGATTGCGAAAACAATAACTGCTACACAAATCGTGAATATCGACTTCAACGCTGACGCCATACGCCAAACCCCCTGGGGAGTATCTGCCCCTTACTGAGGAGGAGCATTGCATTGTGGGCGAACTTGAAAGCTTTCAAATTCGGCGATCGAAGGCTACGTCTGCAGCTCTGGATGTGTCAAGAGTTATTTTCAGATCAGCCTCGACGGCACATCCTCCACGATCTACACCTTACGACGATGCGCCACGTCTCCTTAGTGAGTAGTGGTTTTCAGCTAGTATTCACGCATAGTTTCTCTGTACCGACTGAAAGAGGGTCCACCTTCGAACCTGTCCTCCCCACCCGCAGGTCGGCCTGTCTCGTTAGCGAATCTTGCAGTTGAGCACTTCAAACAACGTTGTACTTTTGGAATGAAAGCTTTTATATTCGGTCCGTTCAGGAATTCGAGGTGTGGTGTTGGGAGGAATGACCGTGACTCGACTTTTTCGCCTAATTGTTCTGTTTGCTTTGTCTTCCCTGTCACTGTTGGCCATTGGCCAGGACACAGCGCATCCACCGCAATGGGAACAAATCCCAGGACCGTCGTGCGGGGCCATTCCTGAGTGGAATGCGACAGCAGCTCCAGCAACCTGTACCCGGCAACAGATTGACGAATGGCTGCACGATCTAAGGCACTGGCGAACTGAAAGACTCATCCGAATTGGATACGACGACCACGAGTATCAACGCCCCGAACTCCGTTGGACGCAGTCGAACTTCGTGCAACCGCAGATGATGATCCATGATCGGTTCTTCTACAATCCGGAGACAAGACAGTACACCGTCGGGCGGTACCTTGACGATGTCACACGACGATATGGCGGCATTGATAGCGTCTTGGTATGGCCTACGTATCCCAATATCGGTGTAGACGATCGCAGCCAATATGACCTGTTTGCGGATCTTCCCGGTGGCACTCAGGAGGTTCGGCAAATGATCTCCGCGTTCCACCGCCGAGGCGTGCGCGTTCTGTTTCCAATCATGCTCTGGGACCAGGGGACACGCTCACCCGGTGTCTCAGACGTGGACGCCATCACGCGTGAACTCGCCGCCGTAGGTGCTGATGGAATCAACGGCGACACACTCGAGGGTGTCCCAAGAGCGTATCGAGTCGCTTCCGACAGGAGCGGCAATCCCCTTGTACTTGAACCAGAGACAGGGTTGGCGTCCGATGAGATGCTTGCCTACAACAATATGACTTGGGGTTATTGGCGGTATCAGTTCGTACCGTCCGTTAGCCGTTATAAATGGCTGGAACCTCGTCACATGGTCCACCTTTCTAATCGTTGGGCCCACAACCATCTTGACGACTTGCAGGAGGCCTTTTTTAACGGCATCGGATTCGAGAGCTGGGAAAATATCTGGGGAATTTGGAATCAAATTACACCGAGAGATGCTGAAGCTCTACGGCGGATGGCAACGATAGAACGTTCCTACGCACCGCTGCTCAGCAGCCCTCAATGGGAACCTTACACGTTCACCCAACGCTTCGGCGTCTTTGCAAGCAAGTGGCCCGGCCAGGACGAAACACTGTGGACGGTAGTAAACCGCAATCACTATTCGGTCGACGGGCGTCAGCTAGTGACGCCCTATAGAGAACACGCCCGCTACTTCGATTTATGGCATGGGGTGGAACTGCATCCCGAGAAAGAGGGTAACGACGTTGTCCTCTCTTTTGATCTCGAGGGGAACGGCTTTGGTGCAGTCCTTGAAACTCAATCGACGAACGCAACACTCGAGACACTTCTCAGGACGATGCAGCCCTTGAGCAGCCAACCTCTCGCTAGCTTTTCCGACCAATGGCATTCAATTCCTCAACAGCTTGTCCCAATAGCAGCAACGAGACCGGCCAAAGCTGCTACCGCGGGAATGATCAAGATTCCCGAAGCGGATTTTTTGTTTCGGGTAAATGGGATCGAAATCGAAGGAATGAATGATGAAGGAGTCGACGTCCAGTATCCGTGGGAAGACTCCGCCAGGCGCTACCACGAGCACCAGATCCACGTGAAATCATTCTGGATCGATAAGTATCCCGTCACCAATGCCGAATTCAAACACTTTCTGGATGCGACGCACTACCACCCTGAAGACGATCACAATTTCCTCCGAGACTGGCGGAACGGCACTTATCCGGCTGGGGCCGGCAATGAGCCCGTAGTTTGGGTATCTCTCGAAGACGCTCGTGCCTATGCCAAGTGGGCGGGAAAACGGTTGCCGCACGAGTGGGAATGGCAGTACGCCGCTCAGGGGCTTGATGGGCGTACCTATCCTTGGGGAAACTCGTGGGATCCGAAGGCCGTGCCTGAGCAAGATACAGGTCGCACCATGGCCATGGCGGCTGATGTTGATGCTCATCCTCAAGGACAAAGCCAATTTGGAGTCATGGATATGGTCGGGAATGTCTGGCAGTGGACCGACGAATTCACCGACGAACATACCAGGGCTGCCATCGTCAGAGGCGCTAGCCACTACCGGCCTCAGGGTTCTCGCTGGTATTTCCCAGAGGCGTACAAGCTATCGGAACATGGCAAGTATCTGTTGATGGCACCCAGCATCGATCGGGCGGGCACAATCGGATTCAGATGCGTAGTCGATGCAGAGTAGAATGAAGTTTTCCTTGCTGAGGCATGCAACGTGACGCAGCGTACCAAGAAGAATGCCGTCGCTGGTTCGAGAATCACGATGCACCAGATAGCTGACCGTGCGGGTGTTTCTTTGGGAACAGTGTCGCACGTAATCAACGGAACTGCCTCAGTTCGTGAAGAATTGCGAGAGCGTGTTCTGGAGGCTGTGCGTCTTCTCGGGTACCAGCCCAACCAATTATCTCGCGGTCTCCGGCGCAACCGCACAAACATGATCGGAATGATCATTCCGGACATCACAAACCCTTTCTTCCCTGCCGTCGTTCGTGGTGTTGAAGACGTTGCGTTCAAAAACAACTTCCGGCTTGTGCTCTGTAATACCGATAATGACCCAGCGAAAGAGGTGGTGTACCTCAGCGACCTAAAGTCGTTTCTCCCAGCCGGGATCCTCATTATTCCATCCGCCGACAGCAGCTTAACGATTACGCCTTCAGGCCCCCCAGTAGTCTGTCTCGACCGCAGGCCCAGGGGATGGAAAGGAGACTTCGTCGCTGCGGATAATCGCCAGGGGGCCCATAAGGCGGCTGAACATCTCATTCGCATGGGGCACCGGTGTTTTGGGATCATTTCCGGTCCCGAGTACCTCTCAAATGCTGGTGAACGACTACAAGGATTTATGGAGGCTCTTACTGAGGCGAAAATCAAGCTCCCCCCGGAATATCTCCAGGAAGCATCTTTTGATCGAGCAAGCGGTCACACCGCCACGCTTCGTCTGCTGAACCTGGTACCACGCCCGACGGTAATTTTCGCGGCGAATGACCTAATGGCACTCGGCGCACTATCCGCGGTGAGGGAACTGCGGCTCAATTGCCCAAAAGACGTTTCCATCATTAGTTTCGACGGACTCGACCTGACAGAGTTCACGAATCCACCTCTTACCTCCGTCTACCAGCCGGGTTATCAGCTCGGGTATTCAGCGGCGAATCTTCTGCTGGAGCGAATCAGTGGCTCCAAAAAACCCGCCCAGGAGATAATACTCGGCACAGAACTTCGAATTAGGGACTCGGTTGCTACTGTGCGCTCGACGGCCGTATCACGTTCCCGCTGACGCTTACCTGGTGCCACTCTAAACTTATCACTTGGTTGCGGACATTGCTGAAACGATCCCGGGTTGAGATACCGGATCGCACCCGATAGGAATTGCGAGTTGTTGCTTGGCAGAACTGGCCGCAGGCAATCGAGTGCGGCTCTCTGGGCGACTCGTCTCTGCCGCTGATTTCAGAAGTAATGACGTGCCCAATTCTCCGCTACGCTTTCATCGTGAGAATGAGTCTTAATGTGGCCGTGCTCATGCTCAATGATGTAAGGAGGGGAAAAGCCGGGATTCCAGCGAGTTTCACCTAAAATGCTTTCTGCACGAAGCAATATCAACCACTGTCCATCCCGCATCTCAAGAGAAAACGCTTTGCCGTGTACAATGCGGTATTTCTACGCCGGCCGTAAAGGGACATGAATTTGCCGCCAGAGGTTCTTTAATTACCGCTGCGACTCTGCCCGGGCCTGACGGATGACAGGGACATCAAGGGAGGCATCCTTCCAAATTGCAATCACGTTCCGATATTGCGACTCCGCCTGTCTCAGATCACCCTGCATGAAGTAGGATCGAGCCAATTGAAGGGCCGCGAGTGCTCCGATCGGATCGCTGGCGACAAGGTCTCGATGTTCGACAATCTTCTTGAATTCGGCGGCGGCCTTGTCCGGTTGACGTGCGTCGAGGTAAACCATGCCTCGAACATAGGTTGGGTACATCATGCCAAAGAATCCGAACCAAGTGCCCGGAACGCTCAGTTCATATTGAGCTGTGGAGTGGAGCAATTCGTCGGCTCGAGAGCTGTCGTGGTGATTGCGCGCCATGATCGCCCGAATCGTTGGCAGATAAATTCCGTTTACAAACGTGTCCTCAGGAAAGTGTTTCTGTAGATCGTCCACGATCGGCGCCGCTTGCGCGTCGGCGCCCACCCATGCATACGCGAACGCCGCACCGTATAGCACGTCGCGAGTCTTAGAGAGACGCATAGCCGACCTGGCTGCGTCTTTGGCCTCTTCGTTGTCTCCGAAAAGTGCCTCACGAGTAGCGAGAGCAGCAAGATAGAGGGCGCCCCTGTCGGCTTGAGTTTCCTTTTGAGCAAGCAGCACAGCTCGGCGAGTCAATGCTCTCGCTTCCTTCAATCGACCCTTGTACGCCAGCACACATGCCTGCCGGGCGGCCATCCAATGCTCTGCCCCGGGTTTTCCATCTGCCATTGCGACCGCCCTCTGCATCCCCTTCTCATCGTTCTTAAGAAAGGCAATGTCGTAGAGCAGGATGTATAGGTCGGGAAATTCAAGTCCTCTGCTCGATGCGTGGCTGACGATTTCTTCCGCGCGCTGCGGTTGCTCAGCAAGAACATAGGCCCAAGCCAGATTGGCATACCCGGGCACGGTATCAGGATCGAGCTCAACGGCGGCTCGCCCTGCTTCGATCGCTTTATCCGTTCGGCCGAGGCTCTGGTAAATGAAAGATAAGAGGCCCCGCGGGTGCGCATCCCGCGGATACGCATTCACCCAGAGCTCACCTGCTTGGCGGGCTTTTTCCAGATTGCCTGTGACCTGCATCTCGTAATTCATCATGATGAAGTAGCGTTCCGGTTCGCTCGTTCGCTCCTTCAGTTGGAACGCCTTAGTCGTGTACTCCGCCGAGAGGTTCGCCTCTCCTAACTCGCCGTAGGTCCGGCCTATCATTGCATACGCAGTTGCGAAGTTCGGGTCGAGTTCAATGGCGCGCTTAAAAAATGGAATGCCCTCGGCCGGTCCAGTTGCACCGAAAGTCGATTTCCAACCGAGACTGTAGGCACGGAGTGCGTCCAGGGATGGAGTGGTCGCGTCCGGCAACGGCGTATTGTACTTCGAGACAGAGCTAAGCGACTCGCCGAGACGCTGCCTAAACGAGCTCGCCATTTCACCCAAGACGCCTAGCACGTCCTCCTTTCGTGCTGCCTGGGCCTGTTCTTCCGCGAGCACGTCCCCAGTACTGCAACTCGTGGCGCGAAGTCCAAGAACGTAAGCTCTTCCAAGATTGTTGATGGAACCTTCGAGAACTGCGGCGCTCGCAGTCCGTTCACAGAGTACGCGCGCAGCATCGCGCGAAACCGGAGCATTCATGGGTTGCCCCATCAATGCTAGGGTTCGCTGCATTCGTTCATCTGAAATCAGCGTCAGATAAGGCGATTGTGCCAGTTGGACAGCCAGCCCTCGGCGCAACGTTTCATCAAACACGGGATCGCCCGTCGAGTTCGCAAATTCGGACAGCACGATTGTGTCTCTATCAGTCAGGCGCGGCTTATGGTGGCCAAAGACCCAGACGGCCGTAGCCCCGGCCCCCAGAAGTAACAAGCCCGCGACGACGCCGAGCCACCACCGACGCTGGCTCTCTTTTACTTCTAATTGGATCTTGGAGTGAGTGGCGGCGACGATGCTAGCTTCATGATCGGGGACGAGTCGCACCCGTTCCGCAAGCCGATAACCACGTCCAGGTACGGTCAGCACATAACGATGATCCTGGGGCGACTCTCCCAGTGCCTTCCGGAGCAGGAAAATGTTGCGGCTGAGGTTCGCCTCCTCGACGAACGTGTCGGGCCAAACCTCTTTCATCAGGTCATCTTTTGTGACCACTTCCTGGCTGTTGCGGACCAGGACGAGCAGGACCTGGAACGCTTTCGGCGGCAGCGCGACGGGTTCTCCCGCCCGCAACAGCGTTTCGCGCTCGGCGTCCACGCGAAACACGTCGAACTCGTAAAGCTCTTTCCCTGGGGTTGTCGAATCCACGGCAAGGTACCGTCAAAGGCAGCTAAATGCTACCACGCAACCTGCGGTTCTCCTTCCTTCATACCCCCCGGGGACATCTGGAATGTGTTTGCTATCTGGCACTTGAAGTGCCAGCGAGAAATGATCAGAAGTAATCAGAACGCCCCAAAGGACTATTTCAGCCTATCTGACCGAAGTTAGTCGTGTTCACCCCAAGTGGGTGCCGGGAGCAAAGCTTGGCAAAGCGGACGATCCTCACCATCGAAACCGAGTCATTGCTGGTTGTCCGGGGCAACGTTTCGCCCCGGTCGTGGTGCGCGCAATGCGCTGCCGAGACGGAAATGATTGGACTCGGGAATCTGGGTGTGGTCACCAATCTCGACCGTTCTGCAATCGAGGAATGGCTCAGTTCAGGTGACCTGCATCGTTCTGCGGCCTCAGATGGTTCGCCTGTGGTTTGCCTGAACTCGCTCTTGGCTCACGTCGGGAAATCGAATTTCTGAGGAGGAACTATGAATTGGAAGCAGTCTGTTGGTATCACGCTGTTAGTTACGGTTGCTTTGATCGGTAGCTCGGTTGCACAGGCACCGAAACCTGCCAAGTACAACGTGACCGATTTAGGAACCTTGGGTGGGGCCTATAGCTACACCTATACCCTCAACGAGGCAGGTATTGTCGGTGGCGGCGCGGCAACTCCGACTCAAATCGATGGATTGTCACAAATGGCCTTCATCTGGCAGCGCGGGCAGATGATTGGGTTGGGGACTCTGGATGGTGCTGCCTGTCCTGACTGTAGCAGTGCAAGCGCCGGCGTATCCAGCTCCGGAATCGCGCCAATGATTTCCGAAACCGCAACGTTCGATTCCAATGGAGAAGACTTCTGCGCATTCGGCACCCATCGCCAGTGCGTCGCAGCGGTTTGGAAAAACGGAGTAGTAGCTGCCCTCCAACGGCTGCCGGGCGGCAACAATAGCCAGGCGTACTGGACCAGTAAGGCAGGTGAAATCGTCGGCTTCTCCGAAACTACTGCGTTCGATGACACGTGTGCTGTGCCCTACCAGAAACTTCGGTTCGAAGGTGTCCGATGGGGAGTCGACGGAACGCCGCGCCGCCTTCGCCCACTCCCTGACGACACCGTTTCCTTTGCATTCGGCATCAACGACAGCGGGCAAGCCGTCGGAGTCTCAGGCCTCTGCTCCAATACCACGCTCCCCCCGGGAGAGCCAGGTGGACCGCATGCCGTGCTGTGGGAATCGGATGGAACCCCAGTGTTGGTCGACAGTCTGCCAGCTGCAATCGGAAACAGCGTGGCCGGCAACATCAACAATCGCGGGGATGTAGTCGGAACACAAGAATTGGCAGATGGAACCGTTCATACGTTCCTGTGGAACAAGACCAGTGGAATCCAGGATGTGATGGTTTCAGGAGCCTTCGCTACCATCGCCCCTTGTTGCCATACCGTCAACGATCAACGCGAATTAACCGGTTTTGCGGTAGGTGAGGACGGTCCGCAAGCATTCGCCTGGAAGGACGGTGTGTTCACGGATTTGAACGCTGCACTCCCGAACGGCTCTCCCTGGTTCGTGTTCATCACGGCATCAATCAACAACGCTGGTCAGATCGCCGCATCTGGGTTCAACATGGAAACCGGTGAAGTTCACGGACTTCTGCTAACTCCGATTCCTCCGACTGCCGCTCCTGCTGCAAGGGGGACGACGAGAGCACCCGCCCTGCCGAAGCAAGTAACGACAATGCTCAATCAACAAATTCCGCTTCGCCGGAATCGCTAGAGTCATGGTCCACAACCCGGAGTCTTGGGCACTACCTCAGGCGGGGATTTATTTCTCCCCGCCTGTTTTTCATGCACTTCCAGCAGCGGCGCAGCTCCTCAGGGCCCTCGCTAGGGACCGCGTGTTTGGCGGATCGATCTGGTGCGCAAAGGGGGCAGCGGGTGCGGGCTCAGCATGAGCCCTCGGACTAGGGCCAAACCTGGTCGCGGGGCTGTTTAGTCCTTCCGTATTCGATGCCCTCGGACGAGTGCTGGGAGTGTGGCTGACGGCGATGTTTGGAGGTCGGAATGACCCTATTTGTCTTCGAGCGGGGATTTGGGTTCTTCTGAATTGGGTTCTTAGTTGATTTTCCTGACAGAAAAACTTAGGGAAGCCGTTGGCAAAGCCTCACGCTGCCTTATTGCTTTCGAACGGTTCTTCTTTCCTGAAACTTGTAATCTCCTCCTCCAACTTGCTGCTCAGGTCTCGCAGATATGACTTCGTTTTGGGAGAAAGAACTGCTTTGGAATTCAGCATCACCGAAATCGAGATATAAGCTCGAATTGTCTTCTGAACATAATCTTGATCGACCATAGCAGAGCCTCCAGCCTTTTCTTTAATACTGTTTGGAGTTGACCCGTCCGGACGCATCACGGTTGAGCGCCTTCCATCCATCTTCTCGATGCACCCAAATGTCAGTGATGGAAAGCTCGACCACCCACTTCCTGCCGTTTACGTCGTATTCACATGCGATCCGACATTTCACGATGGCAAAGTTGCCCATCACTTCCACGTACACGGGCGTCAGTTCGCAGCCTCGCAATTGGGCATGGTTGGCTTCGCGGAGATATGCATCTCGCAGGAGCAACTGGTTTGGAGCATGCCATGGCGAGGAGACGAATGCCGAGTCAAGCAGCCCATCCAGAGTGCCGGAGTCCCCACTCTGCAAGACATGGAGCCAGTCAGCTTCGAGTTTCATGAGTTCGGCTTGCATTCTGTCATCCCGCACTTCCTCGTGGGGGCAATCGGATTGCCAACCGACCCGCCCTATCGTGTTGATTCTTTTCTCGTGAGTCATTCCTGTTGCAACGGAGTAATGGAAGATATGCCCCCGACGTGGAAATTCGACAATGTCCATCCTTCTGCGGATCGGCTGGACATCCTGAATAGCGGGTTGCCCTTCCAACATAGAAGTTATTGGTGCGCCCCCCACTCAGAAAAGGGTTCTAACTGGTTCTTTTCCTGGTTCAGCTAGGCTCGCGGTGAATTACGACGAACAGATGGCGGCGTTGAAAGAGCAAGAGCAGGAGCTTGAGCATCTGCGAGCCCTGTTGCGTCCGGAACACTGGCCGCGGATTTACGAACTGCTGAGACGAGTACGGGAAGAAATGCGGAACCTTGAAACTTCAGATCGCCCCACCGAAAGAGAATCTGCCTAAAAGTACTCTCCGTTTAATCGGCTATTCAGGACGTTCTTCACTACACTCTAACTCGCATCTCACCGCTCGCCAGAGAGCGATTAGGGGGTCTTGGGAGGCATCTGACTCACAACCTTTCCATCTTTGTCGAGGAATTGGAGCAAGGGCGAACCATCGGCTGCCACTTCAATGACGACGCGGTCATGCCCCTCGGGGTCCTTCAAACGCAGGGCCACCGATTTATCCGCGCTGCGGCCCAGATATAGTCGTGCATGCGGTGCGCCATGCTCTTTTGAAAACTTCGCAATCTCGGCCTTTTTCTGTTCATCGGTCATGCCCTTAATGCGGTCGGTCAGGGCAACGACTTCAGAAATTGGATATTCCGGCCGATCGATCATCGACAGCGCTGATGCGCTCTGGTCGCCAGTTTTGCCGGCGTCAATCGTGAATATCTGGTCCTGATCGTAGGCGTCAAAGCTGAGGTGGCCGTAGCTGCTTCCCTTCCCGTCCTTCTTTTCGCCACCGAATATCAATCCGCCATTCTCTGTGCCTTCGTCATTGAAAAACAACATGCCAGCCGTCTTGCGGTTGGGATGCGGATGCTCCTTGCCGTGAAGAATGATCCCCGGAAAATCGGCTTTGTTGGAAAGCACCATACGTAAGGTTCCATCCGGTTCGACTATATTGATTCTCCTGACTGTGATCTCATCGAATTTCGAGTTGTGCGAGTCCGCCGTGAAGCCAGCTAGGACGGTGATGGCAAAGACGAGCGTTAACACGCCCGAGTAGACTGCGAGAAACTTGGGATTGCCGAGTATCTTCTTCATAGCGTCTCCTGGTGATCACTCTGCCGCTGGGGCGGCGTACTCGTTTTTGTAAACAGTTCCCGACTTCATGACGAATTTGATGTGCTCGAGGGTTCGAACATCGGCAGTCGGGTCGCCATCGACAGCAATGATGTCGGCCCACTTGCCCGGTTCAATGGCTCCCGTCTTGTCCTTAAGGCCAAGAAGATCGGCGCCGTTGATGGTTGCGGTCTGGATTGCATGGATCGAAGTCATTCCCAACTCTACGTATATCGAGAATTCGCGCGCGTTCTCTCCGTGAGGAAAAACGGCGGCGTCCGTTCCAAATGCCACCTTCACTCCGGCAGCAAATGCTTTGCGGAGATTGCCCTTGGCCTCGTTCAGAATCGCTTCGAGTCGTTTTGCCTGGTCCGGCGACAATCCCATTTCAGCTTCGTGTTTCGGAATCCATTTGATTACGTAGGCCGTCGGGACAAGGTAGGTGCCATTCTTTTTCATTGTGGCGATGGCCGCGTCGTCGATGAGAAATCCGTGCTCGATGGAGTCCACCCCGGCTTCGGAAGCAAGGCGGATTCCTTCGGCACCGTGTGCGTGGGCGGCGACCCGACGGCCGTGCCGGTGCGCCTCGGCCACGATCATCTGCATCTCCGGCATGCTGTACTCGAGCGCGCCGGGATTTGTAGGAGAAAGTAAACCCCCAGTCGCGCACATCTTGATGACGTCGGCGCCGTACTTGATGACCTCGCGAACCTTGTGCTGTACGCCTTCAACGCCGTCGGCGACTCCCGGCGAGGTGTAGTGGTATTGGTGCGCCATACGGATGTTATCGCAGGAACCGCCGTCGATCGTGATCGCCGGCCCTGCCGCAAGAATATGGGGCCCGATCACGTCGCCGTCGTTGATCGCGTCGCGCAACGCGACGTCGGGATAACCGTCGGCCCCGACATTGCGAATGGTTGTGAACCCCGCAAAAAGAGTTACCCGGGCATTTCGCGCGCCCTTGAGTGCTCTCCGGGCGTTGGACATTTCGATCTTGTCGACGTCGCTGATCGAAGGGTCGCCGGTGATGTGGTCGTGTGCGTCAATCAGGCCGGGCAGCACCGTTGCGTTGGGCAAATTGATGACAGTTCCCGATTCCTGTGCGGCTGAGGCCTTCCCGACGGACTTGATGAGGCCGTCTTCAACAATAATGTCCTGATCGTGCAGTATCTGGCCGGTGCGAACGTTCAATAGACGTCCGGCACGAATGACTATTCGCTTTGCGCCATTCTGGTTTTCCTGAGCTTGAACGATTGTTGCAAGGGTCACGAGCACAGTTATGAGAACGAGGACTTTTGCGCTGAACTTCTGATGTTTCATTAGTAATTCCAAGAGGCTGCCGGCTGATTCGCCGGCGCATGACGACGGATCTCTTCGGCCATGTGGCGCAGCATTTCACCCGTTGTCGTGGGTCGAATGCCATGCCCTTTCAAAGGGCGACCGTATGAAAAGGATCCGGCATAGTAGGGATTCTTGGTTTGAGAAAGGAAGTCGTTGGTAAGGTACACAGCGAGGTTCAGATAGAAATTGTCAGCGTCGCCGACATAGAAGTGCAGTTTGCCCACTAGCGAAGGACCGATGCGGGCCCAATTGCGTTGCATGTACGCATCGAGATCATAGCCGTGATCTCCCATATAAGCCGCAACACTGTGATCGATCACGCCAGTTTCTTTGTTCCACAGCGGAACGGGGTAACCGTCAGCGCCAACAGGACCGTAAACCGCGTTCCACGCATCGCATTGTTCGGCGGAGCGGCCTTTCATTCCAAGAACTTCTTCCAATTGCGATTCCTGCTTCTGATCTACGACGATCTGCCCTGTCGGCAGGCGTAGCCAGGGGCGGTGCAACTTCTGCCAGTCTGTGCTGCCTATTTGCGTTGCTGTCGCGGGCGGCGCATAGAACATATTTTCGTCATCGTAGATGTTGCTGAGTTGCCACTGACGAAAGTCGATTGGATCAGGGTAGTAGACCCACGCCCCGCCGAAAAATTTAGGATGCTGCACCTGCAATGCCAGCGATTCCCAACCACCCGTCGAACCACCGGACAGCACTCGCGCGTACGGTTCGCGAATAATCCGGAAGTGAGACTCGACGTAGGGAATGAGTTCCGTCATGATGGCGTCGCCGTACGGACCGTTGTTGGCCGAGTTCACAGCGTAGGAATCGTCGTAGTACGGCGTCGGATGCAGAAATGTGACCATCAACATTCGGGGGAACTTGTCTGAGGTCCAGTCTTTGAAAAGCTGATAGCCCTCACCCTGTCGCATCGCGAGTATCGAGCCGACCGAAGCATCCGGTGGCGTTTCGCGGAAGTGGTACGGTGGCGCCAAGCTGAAGTGATCCTGCTCATAGTCGACGGGATAGTAGGTGTCCGGATGCTGGTCGTATCCCTTTGGCAAGAGCACGACCGCGCCGAGATACATCGGGTGGCCCCAGAAGGCTGTCAGCAGCTTGCTTTGGATTTTGATGTGCTTCACCCACTGCGTGTCCGGGGGGACTTCGACTGGCGGAATCACCTCCGTGAGACCAAGTTTTACCGTATATCTGGACGAATCGAGGTGGACCTTCTGCACCCGACTGTATAGGTTGCCGGGCGAAGCAAAGGTCTGCTGCCCCTCCCACTGGTCCATGTGCACCCAGATGGTGTGTCCGTCGGAGCGATGGAACTGGGTATAAATATTCAGAAACGCTTGTACGTAGTAGTCACCCGGCGGAATATCGCGAAGACTTCGCGGTGGATATCCAAGCGTGGATCCATCGATGACTGCGGGGGCTCCCGGTTGAAGTTGCTCGATGTCAACCCCAAAGAACGGTGCGCCCATGTATCGCGCCCCAACCTGGTCGCGTGGTTCGCGGCTTCCGTCGCGGGTGACGATGACGAACACGCGTCCGGTGATTGGCCCGGAGTGAACGCTCGCCGGAAAGCGTACCTCGAACCGTGGTTCGGTTACTTGCGCGGCGCTCACCAACGCCGAGGCGCATAACGCGAATGCCAGAAGCAATCGTTTCTCAAAGAGTCTCATCGAAAATCAACTTCTTCCAGACTGGTTTCTTGTTTCTTCTCTGTTTCCCCACTCGGCTTGGGAACAGCGATGTAAGGAATCCCAGCCGCGCGAATCTTGTCGTTCAAGGCCGGTAAATCGTGTTGCCGAACCCGTTGCACACGGGCGGAGAGTTCGGCGAGCGTACGTCGCCAGGCGGTGTACCGCTCCTGCTCGGTTGCTGTCGGAGCCGCAGTGAACGACTCGAGGGAGTAGAGTAGTTCCGCGAGGCGGCGAATCAATGGCGTCGATGCAGGATGGAGCGGGTCCCGCACCTTCGGCCCCATGATTTCAGCATGCAGTCCTTCGACTGTTTTCTGAAGGTCTGCCGCTGATATTTTCAAGGCCGCCGGCAATTCAACCCCATATTTCTTCCAATGTTCCTGCGCGGAATTCAGGGCTCCCTCCATCCCCAGAATTGACCGCTGCACGTCCATTCCCCGTTCGTAGAGATGGAATGCTTGCATGGTCAGCTTGTCGTGAGCCTCGCGGTCCGCGGCGTTGATTGTGACATTCGGGTCGTCGGCGACAGTGACTTTCTCGATCACATTTGTCGCGTCTGCCGATACTTCAACGCTATAAACTCCCGGCGGAACCAATGGGGCCGACATTCCGAGGTGCGGTAGCGAATGGTAGATTAGAAATCCCTGCTGCGCTGCCCAAATCTGCAGATCCAGAGGCTTGTTCGCTGTGGTATAGCGTAGATCCCAATTCACACGGTGCAGGCCGGCTTTGCCGTCGGCCTTCATCGTCTGCACCACAGCGCCCGAGGCGTCGCGCACGGTTACCGTGACCTGCTTTGCATCTTGATCGAGGTAGTACGAAATCGTCGCGCCGTTTGGAGGGTTCGGCGCGTTGAACTTAATATCGCCGTTGTATCCGTTGCTGCTGATGAACAAGCGCCACGACGTCGCCGGGCGAATGGAGAACACGTGCAGCTTGGAGTCCAGCACTTTCCCGCTCAGCTCCTCCAGTGGACGAATGTCATCGAGAATGTAGAACGATCTGCCGTGCGTCCCCATGATGAGATCGTGTTCCCGGGGCTGGATGCCAATATCATGCACCGGCACATCCGGCAGTTCGGTCAATTTTTCCCACTGCTTGCCCTGATCGAACGAGACGTACGCCCCATACTCAGTTCCGGCAAAAAGAAGTGAGGGGTTGGCGGGATCCTCGCAGACAACGTGGACTGTGCCACCGGCCGGAATACTGCCTGATAGGTTAGTCCACGAGCGACCGAAATCGGTGGTACCGAAGATGTAAGCCTTGAAATCGTCTCCGCGATGGCCGTCGAACGCGACGTATGCAGCGCCCAGCGCGGTCTTCGAAGCAACGACGCTGCTCACCCAGGTGCCGTGCGGCACGCCGCGGATGTTGGTCGCAACGTTGTTCCAAGTGTGTCCGCCGTCGCGCGAAACCTGCACATTGCCATCCTGCGTCCCCGCCCACAAAATCTTCGCGTCGAGAGGAGATTGGGCGACCGCGCTGATGCTCGGGTAATAAGCGATTCCATAGTTCAGAGAGACCGTGTCTTTGCTCGGCGTCTTGCCCAGAATCGTCAGCGTGTTGCGATCGACGCCGGTCGTCAGATCGCCGCTAAGTTTTGTCCAGGTGTTGCCGCGATCCGTCGACCTGAAAAGATAATTGGCTGCGAAGTAGATGGTGCCGGGCTCTTGCTTAGATACCAGCAAGGGAGAGTCCCAGCTGAAACGGTACGGGGGCTCCCCCGGATCGGGCTGGGGTGCTATGGGGAGCCACTCGTGCGAACGCAGATCGAGACGGGACAACGCGCCGTCCTGTGACTCCGAATAAAGTATGTTGGGATCGCTCGGATCTATCTGCACGAAAAATCCGTCGCCCGTCAGGACGCGCTGCCAGTCGGTGTTGGCGATTCCTTCGGCGGACCGAGTGCGACTCGGGCCGCACAGCACACCGTTGTCCTGGAACCCGCCACAGAGTCGATACGGCTTTTCGTTGTCGAAACCGAGACGATAGACCTGCCCCAGCGGGAGCGAGTTCAGGAATTCC
Source organism: Terriglobia bacterium (assembly GCA_032252755.1). Lineage (NCBI taxonomy): Bacteria > Pseudomonadati > Acidobacteriota > Terriglobia > Terriglobia bacterium. The sequence goes on along the minus strand of JAVUPY010000084.1, from coordinate 24,978 downwards.
CAGGTTTTGCCATCGTCGTTGCTGCGGTAAAGTCCCCCGTCGGTCGCAGCGAGCATGTGGCCGGAGTTGCGTGGATCCATCCAGAGGTCGTGAAAGTCCCAGTGAGCTCCGGTGCGCATATCGGGAGTGAAAGTCTTCCCGCCGTCGGATGAAATCATAAGGAAATCGAGCAGCGCCCAGATTCTCAGGTCGTTGTTCGGATCAATTCGCAATTGGCTGAAGTATGGCGAGGCCGGTTCGCTCTCGCCCATCTTCTTCCAACTCTCGCCGCGATCCTCGCTGCGAAATATTCCTCCGCCTTTACCCTCGATAACGGTGTAGACAATCGCCGGGTTCTTCGGATAGATTGCGATCCCGATGCGGCCAAGATTGCCCGTCTTCGGCAATCCCTCCGTCAGTTTCTTCCAGGTGGCCCCCCCATCCGTGCTCTTGTAGAGAGCCGAACCGGGACCACCACCGTCAAACCCCCACGGGGCGCGACGCCGCTCATAAGCAGCCGCGTAAACAATGTTCGGGCTGCCCGGATCGAGTGCAACGTCAACGACGCCTGTGTCATTGTCGATGAAAAGAACCTTCGTCCAAGTCTTCCCGCCGTCCACAGTCTTGAAGAGGCCTCGTTCCGCGTTGGGCCCCCAAAGATGCCCGAGAGCGGCAACGTATACGACGTCGGGATTCGTGGGATCAATGGCGACGCGGCCGATCGACTGCGTGTCTTCCAACCCCATGTGCGACCAGGTATGGCCACCGTCTGTGGACTTATACACACCGGTGCCCCATGACGAGCTTTGGCGGTTGTTTGGCTCGCCGCTGCCGACCCAGACGATGGATGGATTCGAGGGTGCGACAACAATGTCTCCGACCGTCAGTGCCGGAAGATCGTCGAACATTGGACTAAAAGTCGTGCCGCCATTTGTAGTCTTCCACACTCCCCCAGTCGCGGCCCCGATGTAGAAGATGTCGGGATCTCGCGGATCAACAGCAATTGCATCGATGCGTCCACCCTGCATTGCGGGCCCGATCTCTCGAAAATGCAATCCGGACAAAACCGAATGGTATTTTGTGGATGCCGGGGTTGACAGGGCGCTCGATGCCGCAGCTTCTGCGACAAGGGGCACAGCGCAAATAGCCAATGACAGGAACCCACACCAAAGTTGAGTTGTTAAACCACTTTTCGATGAGTGCAACATATGTTTCACAATTGAGAGTAGCGGGAGCTTACGCCCTGAGGCCGCAGGTGTCAAGACGACGCTATCTTCTGCCATCTATCTTCAAGAAATGCAACATTTGATTCCATCAGGGACGACGAGAGTGGGCGGTCAGTGAATGTTCCACCCGTTCACCGGGCCACCATGAAAGAATTTTGCCGGCATCATGATGCCGGCACGCTTGAATACCAGACCGTCCTTCATTACGAAGCTCACGTTCCGCAGGACGTCGATGTTCTCCAGCGGATCCCCCTTTACGGCGATCATATCCGCCGGAAAGCCGACGCGAATCGGTCCACGTTTGTCGTAAATGTCACAGACCTTGTATCCATTCACGGTCATGATCTTCAGAATTTCATTGCTGAGAAGCCCACTCTTCTCCCACGTACTGATGTAGCCGATGGCGCGCTGGCCCCGAGTTAAGCCGGGAATATACGAGGCAATATCGGTGCTGAATGCCATCTTCACGCCGTCCGCGTACGCCTGTTTGATCCCGGCAATTGTCTTGTCGAGCGCGGCCTGCGAGCCGCTGTAGGAACTGACAGGCTCCTCGGTGCCGACACGCCAGATCCCTTTCTGCGCCATCAGTTTCTGCACATCGTCGGTCAACGCGTAATCATGCTCGATCGACCAGAGACCGGCTTCAATGGCGCGCAAGGCGCCCGCATGCGTCTGCACGTGACCGGCAACCTTCAATCCGGCACGCGCTGCCTCGCTTACGAATAGCTTCAGGTCCTGAACGCTATAGCCATAAGGCTTACAATCGACACACACCTTGATCAGCTTCGCGCCGAAAAGGATGTTCTGGTGCACCGCCTTGATGATCTCGTCGGGAGTGTCGGCCTCGAGGTACTCGGGATAGACGATTGTGTGCTGCATCGCCATCTCCGGTGTCGGATTGAATTGACCGCCCATCGGGGCTATCAAGAGTCCGGCGTTGACGACGGTTGGACCAGGAATCCACCCCTGCTCGATCGCAACGCGTAATGCTGTATCGGCGTAATTGCCGTTGTTTCCCATGTCGCGCACCACGGTGAAACCTGCATCGAGCATCTGCATGCCGTTCGAAGCCGCCTGGATGGCACGTAACGGTGTGGAGTCGTGAATATAGGTGAAATAGAGATTGTGGTTGTCTTCGGGAACTGTAGTCGTCGCGAGATGCGTGTGAGCATCCACCAAGCCCGGCAGTACCGAGTAACCAGAGAGATCGATGACCTCCGCTCCGGCGGGTGTGGCGATGTTTGCGCCTATGGCAACAATGCGACCGCCGTTCACCGCGATCATCTGGTTGGGCGTGGCGGTGCCGGTTTCAGGGTCGATCAGCAGACCGGCCTTAATGAGATACACAGCGCCGGCGCTCGAAGGCAGGGGCGCAGGCGTCGGCACGCTCTGACCAAATGTCAACGAGGAAAATAACAGCAGAAAACCGAACACACGCAGCTTGCGCACAAGTATTCTCCTTGCGGTTAGTCGAACCCCGGAAATACAGTCTCGGAATCCGGGGATTCGTTCCGCCGATGCGCATAAGCGATCTTGCGCCATGATCGATGCGGTTCCGTCATTCTACTCGGTTATTGATGAGGCGCCGCCTCCTGCGCGGGCAAGCTGTAGACCACCTTCCCGTTCTCGTCGAGCATCTGGATTTTAGGCTGGTTCTGGGCGTCCACAGAAAGCAAAATGCGCGGCTTCCCATTTGTATCTTTCAGGCTGACCACCGCGTCGTTGTTTCCCATCCGTCCGACGAATACTCGCTCCTGGCCCGCCATCCCGGTTGCAATTGCCTGTTCGCGAATCTTCTTCAAAGCCTCGGTCTTCTGAGGACCGTCCTTCATTTCTTCCACGGTATTCACTTGGCGCGCAAAGTCTCCGATTGGTGTCAGCGACCGGTTCCACACGTGCAAACCGGCGGCGCGCTGGTCGCCGTGCTGCGTGTAGTTGATCCCCACGGTCTGATCCTGATCGAACTGGTCGAACATGAGGCCGCCATCGGCGGCAATTTTGCCGTCCTTCTTCTTGCCGCTCCAGGTCATCCCCCCGCACTCGTCGCCCTGGTCGTTGAAGAAGATCATGCCGGCTCCGCGTGTGCCCTCGCGCTTTTTCATATACAGACCGCCCAACACGGGTCCCGGCGACTCGGCGTTGTTCGAAATCGTCATCCGCAGAGTACCGTCGGGTTCCACAACATTGATCCGGTGAACTTCAATCTGATCGAACTTCGTTTTCTCGGGTCCGGCTGCGGCTACAAAAATCAACACCGCGAACAACAACATCGAAAGGAATGCATAGGCCTTCAACCAACGTAATTCTCTGCGTAATTTCTCTTCCACAATTTCCTCCCAATAGATCTCTTCGATCATTCAGTCTTTGCCGGCGTCGCGATCTTTCCCGCCGCTAGCAAATCCACCGCATAACGCAACGCAGTCTCATCGTCGAAACCATACTTTTTATAAGTGGAATACGTGACTTCAAAGTCCGGGTGAAAGATGTTCGCCCTCGGATTGTCAGGCATGAACATCTGCATGCCATTCGAAATTGAACCGGGTATCTTCGAAATCGTGAGCGTGAAGGGTGTCGCTTCCATAAACGCGTTGGGCGATTGCGCTGACGGCACCCCTACAACCACCGCCCCGACATCGTGCAGATAGAACATCGCCTGGAACGCCGCGCTGAACACGCCCGGATCGCAGAGAACCACCAGTCTTTTCGGCGTATAGAGCGGCTTGCCGTTCATCGCTTCCAGCGCCGGGGCAAACGACATGTGATGTTCGCTGAAATCTGAGATCCGCTTGATCCTCTTCTCCTCGGTTGTCTTGCCCTCGTAGCTCGAGGTGAACTCGTACTCGCCCACTTCAAAATTTGGATCCTTCTTACGTTCTTCGGCCACGGTGGAGTTGTACTTCTGGAGATAGAGTTCAGACTTGACCTGCACGAACTGCGCACCGGTAGCGCGAGCGAAGTAGGTATCACCGAACAGCTGGTAGATAAATGGAATAAACGTTGGCGTCGAACCGCCGCCATTTCCTCGCAAATCCACGATCAGGTTAGGCGTGTTCCTGCGCTTCATTTCGTTCAGCAGGTTCGTTCCCTGCTCAAAAAGTGAAGGAATCCCGGCCAGTGCCGCGGCCGTGTCCGCGGGCATCGGCCGGTTATGTCGCTTGTAGTACTCCGCGAGAAACTCCTTGAGATTGCCGACATGGTATTTCTCGACAATCTCATAACCCTCGCGCGGCATCATGTTGGCGACGCGGAAATAAGCCGTTTTGCCATCTGGAAGGAAGCGGTAATAAAAAGGATCTTCGGATCGCTTTAGACCCGGCCAGTACAAGGACTGGTCGACCCACTTCTGAGAGTCCTCTGGATGCGTTCCACCCCAACTGATCTTGCGCTCGATCCGCTGCCCAGCCGGCGTTTGCAGGGTATAGGTGACACCCGACGCACGGTCGAGGCCGGGAATCAGATTGCTCAGCAGCTTGGAACTTCGCAAAACGATCGTGAGTCCGACGTACGTCCCATACTGGTTTTCCGTCGCCACCTGCTGCGACATCCGCTCGAGCAATTGGTCAACGGTGATGCCATTCACGGCAAGTAACCGGGAACCGCGCAGACCTTTCAACTCCGGCAGATCGGATGCCGAAATCAGTAGCCCATCGGACGCGATCTGAAACTCAACTGTGAGTTTGGGAGAATCATCGCTCCACTTGTCGCTTCGCCCGCCGACTCGCGTATGCCCATCATGCAGGGGCGCGATGAAAGCCGCCAGTCGATCGCGGAGACCGGGAACATCCAGCCCCTCCGCGGGAATTGCCTTGTAAAGGTCTTCGGCCTTGCGTTCGAACGCAACCTTGCCGCCGAGGTTTGAATACGGATCCGGATGCGCCGTCTCAAGCAGATGAACGAATTCGCGAGCATCCTGAAAGGCTTGATCATGGGTGAGATGTTCAGGAGCTTGGGCAAACAAAGGACATACAAAAAGAGCGATGACTACCTGCAGAAGCAAAGCACGAGAACTCGGGATCACGATTTCTCCGTTGAGTATTCGCCTGGCGCCAGATGCGGTTGCCAGGCGAATACTCTGCTTGAGGGGATGAGTGGCAATGAGTTAGAAACTGTACTTCAGTGCGAATTGAATAATCCTGGGGTTCGTAACTGTCGATGTGATCGCGTTTGCTCCAAAACCAGTCCCCGTGAACTGGGTACTTGGATCGGCAAACTGGGGGTGGTTGAGCGCGTTAAAGAACTGTGTGTAGAACTCCAGACGGGAAACCTCGTTCGGCCATTTGATTGGGATCTGCTTGGCGATTGAGATGTCGAAGTTGACCTGGTCAGGTCCGTGTCCAAGGCCAATAGGACTGGTTCCGAAAAGCGTTCCCGAGTTGGGAGCCGCAAGCGCTGCAGGTTTGGTGAAACATGCCGGGTTCCAGTACGCGTTCAGCCGGCTTTCGACCCCTCCGGAGGTATTGATGTTGCAGCCGGGAACGTAATCTGGACGGTCGCTGTTGATGCCGAATACGTTCGCAGCGTTGGTATAGCCGAAAGTAAGGCGGTGCCCAGACTGCGCCACGGTAACTCCAGAAAGTGACCAGTTACCTAAAATCCGTCCAGCGAAGGAATTCACGTCTTTCGGACCGGGCAGATTGTACAGGTAGCTGAGAACGAAACGATGCTCACGCACGAACGGATCTGGGCCGTAGGTGGACCTGGGATCGTTGGTGTTACCGTTCGGACGCCCGCCGATTGTGGCCGAAATGCTCCCCGGTGAGTCGCTGAGCGCGCGGGCAAACGTATAGGACCCTTGGAGCGTCAGCCCGTGGCTCATGCGCTTGTTGGCGCTGACCTGTAGCGAGTTGTACCAGCCGGCAGCCCCATTCTCATAAATGCGCGCTCCCGTCGGGGATAATCCCTGGTAAGGCAGGCGCGCACGAATGTTAGAGGTGGCCGAGGTATTGGTGGTCACGCCACGAATTGGATTGTCCGGACTGGCTAGTTGTGCCTGATCGATATTTCGCTGCCGTATTAGTTGCGTGTCGCGCGCTCCAACATAGTCGACCTCGAGGACGGTATCTTTTGCAAGCGCCGCCTGTAACCCGAGGCTGTAGCGCTGGTAGGTGGGGGGGCGATAACTTTGCGACAGAACCTGCGGAGTTTGGGCTGAGGTCGGGGTAATCAGCGGGAAGTACGGCAATGTGGGCAGCGGGCTGACGTATGGGTTGGCAGCCGTCGCTGCGGCATTGGCCGCCCCTACGTCATTCACGATGTACGAAAGCGGCGGCGCGCTCAGGGATTGAATTAGCCCCACGCCGGTAGTACGGCTGTGGAACATTCCATAACCGCCGCGTAGTACCAGTCGATCGGTTCCGGGCAACTGCCAAGCGAAGCCGAAGCGAGGATTCCAGGTGTTCTGGCCGTCGCCGGCGATACCCATGTTATTGCCGGATTTTGTAACTCCGTCGGGTATCGTGCTGCGGAAGTTCGAGGGAACCAAATACCCTGCGAGCGTCCCCGTTGCGGGAGGAGTCGGATCCGCCAGAGCGAAATCGAAAGACGTATTCCTGCCCCATTTCTCGCTCATTCCACCGAGCCGTTCGTAGCGAAAGCCCAGATTCAGAGTCAGCCGTTTGGTGATCCTCACGTCATCTTGAACCCAAGCGTTATTCTCCCAAATGCGATAATCACGGGCCAAATCACCTATCAGAGCGATGGAACCATAAAGGTTGCCATATCCGTAAGCGCCCAATCCCGCCGTATTGGCGTCGTTTCCGAGCAGAAGGTCGCTGAACGTTAGGAACTCCATCACACCAGAGTATTGGAGGTTGGAAGCATTGTATTGCCAACGGGTAACGCCGCCACCAAAACGGAAGCTGTGCTTCCCGTGAATCCAGGAGATCGAATCAGTAACCTCATAGGTATTTTGAGCGGCGGTTTGCGTTTGACCTTTTCCGCCAATATTCAAACCGGTGGTAAGCGCATTTAGATAGATCACGGGCGGCCCATCGGTCAGCCCTGTAATGCCGAAATCCGAGAATTTGTACGGATTCGCCTGAATCTGTCCGGCCAGCTGCCGGGTGAAACCAATGGTCAGTTGATTCAGAAGTGCTGGACTGAAGACATAGCTGTTGGCCAAACTGATGTTGCGGTAGTCGGCAGGAGTGATGACACCGAATCCGGGAACTCCTGCGGCCAGCGATTGCGTCGCTTGGCTGTTTGCGACAAATGTGCGGCCCGACCACTTGCTCTTGTCCGACTGCAAGTAGTCCAAATTGCCCATGTACTGGTCTTCAGTGTACGGACAGGGAGAACTGAACGTCGAAGTCCCCACGCTATCAATCACGGAAGGATCGGCTGACGGTGTATAAGCCTGAACCGACTGGGGAGTTGGGATCAGATACTGGCCATTCGGAAGCTTGGCCTGCAAGAGTTTCAGTGCGACCGGGTTGATATTGGAACCGTCGACAGCTATGGTCGGAACGCCTGCTGTAACCCCAAGCGCATAGTTAAAATATCCGACATTGCCGCCGAATATTGCCCCAAGGGCCGCGGCGCTGCGGTCATTGGTAAGTGGCGGAAGTTCCACGCGGCTGAGACAGCCAGCCGCCATTCCGTTGCGCTGCCGTGTGCCCTGGTACGAACCGAAAAACAAGAGCTTATTCTTTTTGAGCGGCCCACCGAAGGTGAACCCGAATTGATTGCTCCTTAACACCGGCCGCGGCTGATTATTCCGCTTCTGAAAAAACTCATTCGCATTGAGGGCGTCGTTCCGAAAGTACTCAAACACCGACCCATGGAAATCATTCGTGCCGCCTCGAGTAATAACGTTGACATTCGCGCCGGCATTACGGCCGTACGAGGCGTCATACTGCCCGGTTAGAACCTTGAATTCCTGCAAAGTGTCAGGATTTGGGACCGCTATTCCACCGCTGAACTGTGCACTTGCAAACGTGTCGCTGACAGTGACGCCGTTCATTTGAAAATTGTTGTCGTTAGTATTACCACCTTGGGCTGAGAAGCCGCCAGTTGAAGCACCATAAGAAGAACTGCCCTTGCCCAGTTCGCCGGCGTTTGATACCTCAGCTGAGATGCCGGGATTGAGCGCAATGATCTGTGTATAGTTCCGAGTGACCAACGGTAGGCTCTGGATCATTTGACGGGACGTCACCGTACCCAACTCCGCGGATTCGGTGTTCACCTGCAGTTCCGATCCCGTGACAGTCACCGACTCGTTCGTGGCACCGACTTCGAGGCGGACCGGAACATTGACCGTTTCTGTCACCGTTACGGTGACCTTGCTGACGTCGACAGTTTTGAAGCCAGGAGCGGTGACGATAATTGAATAGCCACCAGGCGGCAGGAGGCTTATAAGAATCGAGCCGTCGGAACGCGAGGTCACCCTGCGCACCTCACCGGTGGCTTCGTTCGTCACCTTCACTTGCGCCCCGACCACGGACGCTCCGGACGCGTCGGTCACGGTCCCGGCAATGGCGCCTGTCGCTGCGTTCTGTGCTGTCCCCTGCGAGACGATTGCTAGTACGACCCAAAGGGCACCGAGGATCAAGCGCCACGATTTCAACATTGCGATCTCCTGTTCATGCCTGCGTCGCCGGCCGGCGTCTTTCGTTTTCGTTGTCCGGGTAATGCAACAATTGTTGCATTCTGGTTCTAAAATGGCGAAAGAGTACTGCGTATGTTTCACTCCTGTCAATAGCTAAATAGATGGGCCTGCCTTAGCGAGATATCCCAACACGCAAAAGATAACAACAAACGTTTCACCCATGGCAGACTTTCAATTGCGGGGTGGCAACGCCCCCTATTGCGGGCAGACGGCTTTACCGGGTCCAGGTCGCACCCCGAACCTATCGTTCCGCCGGCCATCAGGAACTACAGCCTTTGCTCTACTTTTGCGTTTTCTTTAACTTGATCCCCAACGGCGTAATCTGTTCTTCAATGGTGCTGCCATCCCCCACCGCAACAGCTGTCATCTGCGACGCCGCAAGCCGCTCGCGTCCTATCCTCTCAACGTCCGCGGCGGTGACCTTCTCGAGGGCTTCCCCTTCTTTGCCAATCTGGTCTGCGTCTAGCCCCATAGTCCAAAGTTCGCCCAACCGCTCAGCGAGCGCAGCCTGAGGCTGCAGATTGAGCGCTTCATACCCGATCAGGAAGTGTTTCGCTCCATCGACCTCGCTCGCAGTAGGCGCAGTAGTGGCCATCCTGTCGAGTTCGTACCGCAGCTCGTTCCAGGTAGCGCCCGTCACGGGATTACGGACGGTAGCGGCGGCGAGGAGAAGGTTGGCTTCCCCCTGCCGCAGCACGTCGGCCCCTGCAGAGTATGCATAGCCCTTGTCTTCACGAATATTGCGAGAAATACGCCTTCCACATACCAACGTCGCAACCCGGGCGGCCGCATAGTCGGGGTCCTTCTCTTTGGGTCCAAGAGATGCCATCATGAACCGCGTCTGCACCGAGTTTGCACGCGGGATGAGCGATAGCGTCCCGTTTGCCTCCTGCTTTTGCGGCAGTAGGGCGGCGACCTTGGCGTCACCTTCCGGCTTCCACGCACCCAGCCGCTGACGAATCACGCCGAACATCGGCGGAACCTCGAAGTCGCCAATCACCAGGAGCATCGCTTGATCCGGTCGAAACCTCCGGGCGTATTCTGACCGCAGTTCCTCAACCGTGGCGTCCTTCATGGTCGCCTGTGTTGGCGCCAGGACAGCGTACGGTTGATCGCCGAACATGGCCGCCGCTAATCCATGTCGCGCGAGAAATGCTGGCTCTGCCATTTGACGCTGTAGTGAATTCTCCAGGCCCTTTCGTACGATCTCCACCTGCCCTGCTGGGAAATCCGCGTTCTGAGCCACATCAGCCAGCACCGATAAAGCCGGATCCGCACGCGATGCCAAAACAGTTGCTTCAAGAGAGATTGAATCGGTACTCGCTTTTACCTGCAACTCGCCGCCGGCAGCCTGAATCTCCTGCGCGATCTCTTGCACAGTGCGGTTTTTAGTGCCCTGATTCACGGTATCTGCGAGGAATTCCGCGATCCCTGGCCGCGTCGGGGGATCGGCGGCAAAGCCACCGCGAACGGTCAGCAGAAATGTCACCTTCGGGAATCCCGCCCGAGGCACCAACCATACTGTCAGCCCGTTCGAGAGGTGCTCCTCCTGAACCTTGGGCGAACTCATTGGCTTCAACGGGCCATACGGCGGAAGATCCGGTGGCAGTTTCAGCTCCCTTTCCTGTGCCCACACCTGCATCGCGAGAAAGAAGAGAACAAGAACGGTGATGATTCGTCGCATATCCCTATTTCCCTTCTTTTGTCGCCGCTGCCTTTGCGCTCACAGGCTGGCGAATGATGATCGTCCTATTGTTCGGTCTCATATACTTCGCGACGAAGGCGCGGACATCGTTCGCGGTAATCTTCGCCAGTATCTTGCCGACTTCATTCACACGATCCGTATTGCCGTAGAACAGTTGCGCGTAAGCGATTGCCGTCGCACGCTCCACCGGGCTCTCCAATTCGCTGTACCAATCCGACAGCATCTTGGTGCGAACTCGTTCCAACTCTGGCTGCGACGGGCCGTGCTGATCGAGATCAGCCACTACCCCATCAAAGGTGGAGATAACGGTGTCGGCGTTGGTCGACGACGGATAATGGACGAGCACGGTCATGAGTGTGGGTCCGCCATAGGCGAAAGGAGTACCAAGCGGCCAGTTCGCACCACCGCTCACATCTGTCGCCACCTTCTTTTCCTGCACCATTACCTGATTCAGACGCGAGGCGCTCCCGCTGGCCAGCAGTTCGGCGGTGAGCCCACCGACCAAGGCATCGGGAGAACTTCCGGGCGGCATGCGATATCCAATCGCCAGGGCCGGAGTCGTCGCCATTTTTTCGTCTTCAACAAACCGTCTTTCCGTCTTCTGGGGAGACTCCGAAACGTCGGGTGGCGGAGGGACCTTGCGGGGCGCGATCCGTCCGAAATACTTCTCCACCTTCGCGAACACCTCATCCGGCGTGACATCGCCAACGATGACCATGATGGCGTTGTTCGGCGCGTAAAAATGTTCGTAAAAGGACTTCACGTCATCCACAGTAGCCGCGTCGAGGGTCTGGAAATTTCCAAAGGGGTTGTGAGTGTTGGCAAAATTGTCGAATGCCTTATCCGGTAAATCGATCACGTAGAAAAGTTGGTAGGGACGGTTGAGAACGCTTCCCCTGAGTTCTTCCTCGACCACCTTCCGCTGGTTGTCCAGCGTGACAGGGTTGAAATCAAGAGTCTTCATCCTGTCGGCTTCACACCAGAGAACCGGGTCGAGCGCCGAGATCGGTGCCGAATCTATGTACTCGGTATAGTCGGCGCGTGTATCGGCGTTGTACCAACCGCCGCCGCCACGCACTACTTCGCTCATCACACCTTTCTTCGCATCAGGCGTTCCCTCGAACATCATGTGCTCGAAAAGATGTGCGAATCCGCTGCGTTCCGATGGTTCGAGGCGATAGCCGATCCGGTAGATGATGTTCATGCCGAAGGTATGCGCCGAGTGATCTTCAGAAACGATTACCGTCAATCCGTTCTTCATCGTCTTCGCCACTACGGGAATCGTCCACTCTTCGGCCATCGACGACGCCTTCTTTTGCTGGGCTAAAACTGGCGTCGCGAGCAGGCTGGCGCACAATAAGGTCCCAATAACGCGTATGATCCTCATGATCCCCGTCCTTAATTCTCAGTAATTCCACTCTGCGACGTTCTGCCCGGCTGGCGTGTTCTTGCGAACGTAATCCGCCATCTCGCGCACCAGTTCAGCCCACGTCGTCCTGTGCCAGTTGTGGCCTTTCAGTGGACGGCCAAACGAAAATTCACCCTCGTAATGCGGGTCTTTTGTGCCTTCCAGAAATTCCTGGAAACGGTAGACCGCCAGGTTCAGATAGAAGTTATCCATGTCGCCGGAGAAGAAATGCAGCTTGCCCACGATCTTCGGACCCAGCGTCGGCCAGTTTGCCGCCGCGTAGTACCGCAGGTCGTAACCGTGATCCCGCATGTAGAGCGCAACGTTGTGATCGATCTTTCCAGTGAGCGGATCCCACAGCGGAACGGGATAACCATCCTGACCGACCGGTCCGTAGATTGCCTCCCACGCGTCTATCTGATCTCCTGATCGGCCGTGCGATCCCATGACCGCTTCGAAGAGGCTCATCTTTCTTTGCGTGTAGATAACCTGCCCTTCAGTCGAGCGACGGAACGGACGCTCGGACGAATGAAACTCCGGGAAGCCCGGAACTTCGAACGCATTGTCATCCTTGTAGATATTGATCAGCTGCCAGTTCTGAAAATCGATGGGATCGGGATTGAAGACCCATGCTCCACCAAAGAAATCGGGATAATGGAGTTGTAATGCAAGCGTCTCCCATCCACCGGTCGAAGCGCCTTCCACCAGCCGTGCATACGGTTGATCGATGATTCGGAAGTGCTGTTGCAGGTACGGAATCATCTCCTTCGTCAGCGCATCTCCGTACGGGCCATCATTTGCAGAGTTGATTGAATAGGAGGAGGGGAAAAATGGCGTCGGCTGGTGAAAGGTCACCGCGATGAACCTTGGGAATTTATCCGAGTCCCACGACTGGTAGAACTCGTAACCGGTCTCTACATTCGCGGCGCGTGCTCCTCGCTTCTCCTGCTCTTCATGGCTCGCGTCCGTCGTGAATTGAAATGGAATGCCGTGCTCATGCACATATACGACCGGATAATGAGCGTGCGGATGCTCGTCGTATCCTTTAGGCAACAAAACCGTCGCCCCTATGAATACCGGGTGGCCCCAGAACCTGGTGAGCAACTCGCTCTTGATCTTCACGTGCTTCAACCACGCCGTGTCCTGCGGTTCCGGGTCGGGCGGAATCACCTTCGAGAGTTCAAGCTTGACTGTCGAAGGTGCTGCCGGATCGACGTGCACCTTCACGGGTTCGCTGTAAAGATTCCCCGGTGCGGTATTCAGCAGGTGCATTCCAAGCCCGTCATTCATGTAAACCCACACGCTGTGCCCGTCCGTGCGATGGCACTCGGTGTAAACATTCATGACCGCCTGCGCGTAGTAATCTCCCGCAGGCAGTTCTGACATTTTCAAGGGGAAGCCCAAGGCTCGTGAATCTACAACCGCCGGACTTCCGGGCTGCAACTGATCCACGTCAATTCCATAAATTGGCGGGCCAAGCTCCGAGATGGTCAACCGGGGCTCAGGGCTGTCTCTTCTTGCAAGAACGACAATCAAGCGGCCCGTAATCGGTTGTGCCTGTAACGATGCCGGGAATGAGACTTCGAACCGCGGCCCCTGGGCCATCGCCGCCGCGCACAGGAAAAGATAGCCAACAATTGTGGGTAGCACTGCAGAACGAAGTCGGGCGAAAGCCATCTCTGTTTCTCTCCCAGTCCCCCCGGCCCTAGGTTTCCGGCAAATGAAACAATTGTTGCTTTCAGGGGGACCGTGGCAGAGTATAACCCCAACGAGATCATGTCAAGGCAGAGAAGGCTGGGTTGATTTTCCTTGAAACATCTGCTTCGAAAAGCCTGCACACATCTTAGTCGTTGTTGTGCGACGGCGTGTGAGGCTCCTCGAAATACCAGCGATATCCCGACCGCTGCTCCTGTGCGACCTTCTTCAGCAGGGCCATCGTGCTACGACGTTCCACGTTTGCGCATGCAATCAGCAGTACATTGAACAGCGCCATGCAGGCAACGTAGGAATCTGCGAATGAGAGCTTTTCCGTTGGCGTGAGAAAAAACTGGTCCGCGTGTTTTGCGACAGGTGAGATGAATGTATCGCTCACGGCCACGCAATAGGCGCCGTTCTCTCGCGCTTCTTTCAAACCTTCGACCGTCTGTCGCAATCCGCGCCCGAAGGAGATCCCGATCACCACATCCTGCTTGCCGATTGTGCGAACCCGGTGATTGATTTCTCCCGGCAATACCGCACGCACTACGTTCAACCCCAACATCGCAAGGTTGTAGTCCAGGTAGGTGACGAGGGCGGTTACCATGTCGCCGCCAATCAGGAGAATTCTCCTGGCCTCATAAACCTTTTGGGCGACCGCAATTACCCGGCCCGGATCTAGCGTGTTCTGCAGTTGCTTCAAGTTGTCCATGTCCCGCTTGATTGAGGCCTGGATCAGTCCTTCCGTCCCCTTGGCGCGCTCTGATCCCTTCTCGAGAGCTTCGAGCGAGGTGCTGAATGCAATCGTGTACTCGTGAAGGTACTGCTGGAAGTCGCGGTAGCGCTTGAACCCCATGGCCTGCACCGTGCGCAATACGGTTGCCGGGTCACTTTTCAGCTTTCGTGAAACACCGCGAAGCCCGAGCAGAACATATGTACTGGGACTCTCCAGAACCGGTCGGATGATTTCGCGCCTTCGCGGTGTGAGGTTCCGCAGAAGCGCCCATGTACCATTGGGAAGAGTATTGCGATCTACGTGCACTGTCACAGAGGACCTTTCGGAAAGCGAAATTGTATCGCTACATACCTTTTTCACCTAGCACGAGAGATGAAACGGTCCGTCTCCGCGAATGGCAACGCCGGTCTTGTGGACCAGCACCGAACCACCGGATCCCCCGATTTGACCGCCTTATGAGCCCAAGCCAGCATTACCAGGCCGCCCTTTGCGGCTCGAACCGTCTCGACAGTTTGACCAAATACGTCCCGTATTTCGGCTATCTCCTGTCCCGCCCGTACCTCGTCGCCTACAGAAACTTTCAAATGCATCAGTCCCGAACAACTAGTTCTGGTGTTGTGCCAGTCGGTCGCCTGCACTTGCGGGCCCGGAATTTCCGGGTCGCCATCCATCATCTTGAGAAACCGAAGTACGTTGCGAACTCCCCGGACGTGAATCTGAACATCGAGCTCTTCCAGAGTTCCGTTTCCGCCAGCTTCCGCGAGGATGGAAACAATTCCCTTATTTGCCGCTGCGTTGGCCACGAAGCCGGGCGAGGGTGGCAGAGTGCTACCCTTCGGCGCCAGGCAGAACACCCGGGGAGTGAACACTCGAGCCAGGGCTTCTCCTTTTCGATCCAATTCGCCGTTTCCAGTCAGACTATATCCGGCGAATTCCAGCAACATCTCGCCAAAGTCGCCGGCATGAAGATCGATGTGGTATTCCGATTTTGTGATCACTTCTTCGAAAAGGCTCTGCGCGAGCATTTCGGAGATCGAGCCCTTGCCGCCGGGAGCTATCTTGTTCAGGTTGACGCCATCCAGAGGTGAAACAAACGGTGAACGGGAGCTGAACATGTGCATGTTCACAATCGGCACCGCAACCACCGAGCCCCGCAATGACTCGGGCCGCAGCTCGTTGATGAGCCGCATCACTGCGTCGATCGAAGCGTACTCCGTCGCGTGCACCCCGGCGGTGAGGCAAAGTACCGGCCCTCGCTCCGCACCATGGATGACGATGACCGGCAACTGAACCGGCCCGGTAATCGTCTCGCCAACCGGCAGAAATCCTCGCGCAACCTGGCCTCGCTCCGCTACAACGGGACCGATCCTCAGGACGGAAGCCACGTCCACCTCCTCAGCATTTATTTCCGAGCATCTATCAGGCGCTCATGGATCTCACGGCTCGCGCGAGTCTGTGGATAGCTTCTTCGATCTCGTGGGGATCGGCATGGCTATAGCAGAGCCGAATGTTATTTTTCGGGGCGCCCAGCCCCTTCGGACCATTGCCGGCGTAAAACTTGCTTCCCGGAATGATTCCCACCTTCTCGGCCATTGCGCGTTCCGTCAATTTGTCCGCGTCAATGTGTTTCGGCAATGTCAGCCAGAGATAGTAGCCGCCATGAGGCACCACGAAAGATGCCTCGGGCAGTTCTTTTCGTAATGCCGCAATCATCGTGTCGCGATGCCTGCGATACGTGTCCTGGACCCGCTTCGTGTGCTTCTCCAGAAGCCCAGCACGACAGAATTCGAGGATGATTCGTTGTGTCAGCGGACACGACCCAAGATCCGATTTCAATTGCGCCAAGCGAGCAACCATTTCCGGCGACGTGACAATCCAGCCGACACGCATCCCGGGAGCTACCAATTTCGAAAATGTGCCCAGCACGAAGACCGTGTCGCCGCGGTCGAACGCCTTTACCATTGGCTCCTGCTCCCCTTCAAATCGCACCCGGCGATAAGGGCTGTCCTCAACCACGTACATCCCATGCGCCTCGGCAATCCTGACCAATCTTTCGCGCCGATCCCGCGGCATCGTAACGCCTGCCGGGTTGTGATAATCCGGGACGTTGTAGATCAGCTTCGGAGTTGGAAGTCCCTCGCGTTCGCGTCGCTGCAACGTCTCTTCCAGTTCGTCCACCACGAGTCCGTGCTCGTCCTGTGACACCTCGATGAACTTCACACCAAATGTCTTGAAGATCGGAATACAAGTGAAGTAGGTGGGCGCGGTGACGATGACGGTATCTCCCTCGTCAAGCAAAAGGCGCGAAATCAAATCCAGGCCATGCTTTGCGCCGTTAACTACGAGCACGTTGTCGGCCGAGGTCTCAACCCCGTTCTCCCTCATATAGCCGGCGATCCATTCCCGCATGTCCGGTAAGCCCAGCGTCGGCCCGTACTGCAACGTTTCCGGACGATACTGCGACAGTGCAACCGTCGCCATCTCTGTGAGATCCGGGAAAACTCCGGGGAAGCCATGTCCGGAACCCAACGAAATCACGTCGGCAGGTTCTGGGGGAGGCATGGTTGGCACCAGTCGCGCCGCTCGCTGTGAGAGCGCTACCTTTTTGGCTGTGGCTGTAACGGTCATGGATCACCTTCCTGGCTGGGCGCTGTTCACGAACTTTATCATAACTGCAACATATGTTTCACGCTCGCGACGGACGGTACCACCCTCTCGTAACCGCTGTCAACAGCTCATATTGGGATTTCTACTTAGAGAACTCTGCCGAACCCTGCGCTGCGCGCGTTCGCCACGAGCGGTAGAAAAACAGCCCACAGAGGATCAGCACCAATCCGATCGAAGAACGAATCGGGCGGTTGAGCCACATACTCACCGCAAGGGCAAACGCCCCCGCAATGAACAATACGGGCACGAGCGGGTAGCCCCAGGTACGGAAAGGCCGCGGCAGGTCGGGCTCCGTAATTCGCATCCGGATCATGGCTGCAACCGCAAAGCCGTAGAAAATCCAACTGCCAAACATCACCAGCGATGTAAGGTCTTCGAAGGTCCCGGAAAGAGCCATCAGGCTCGCCATGCAGCACTGGAAAATGAGGGCGTTTCCAGGTGATCGATACTTCGGGTGCACGGCGCCTGCGAACCGGAAAAACAAGCCGTCCCGCGCCATGGCGTAGTCCACTCGGGCGCCGCTCAAAGCCGAAGAATTGAGCGTGCCCAGCGCGGAAATAGCCATGATGACGGTGATCCAGAGTCCTGCCGCTTTGCCTGCGAAACTCGAAAAGACATCCGAAGCTACATCTCGCGAAGTTTGAATACTGCTGAACGGCAGGGCGGTAAAACACACGTAATTGAAAAGCAGGAACAACACAATGACCATCAGCATCCCGGTCACGATCACTCTCGGAAAAGTTCGTCCCGGATCCTCAACCTCGGAGCCGACGAGGTTCAGATCATTCCAGCCGTCGTAGGCCCATACAGCGGCCGCCAGAGCACCGAAGAAGCCCCCAATCTCCTTCCATCCCAGGTTTGCCGGCCAGAGCCGCCCGATTTCTACGTGGGTCATATGCTCACCGCGGTGCAGGAACATTAGCCCTCCCACGATGATCACGAGCAGTGAGAGCACTTTCACAATCGTGAGCGCCACCTGTAAGCGGCCACCCGCGCGGATCCCGAGGTAGTTTACATACGAGATCACAATCAGGGACACCACAGAAAGCGGCTGCATCCATGTAAATGCGAACTGAATTGGCTGATTGAGAAACGGCATCTGGCCATGAATTACATAGAGTGGTGTTGCCAGGACGGGAAACAGGAACGCACAAAACCGAGCCAGTCCTGCTGCAATGGCTGCAACCGAAGCTGGCCGTGCGACGACCGAGTGCATCCATCCGAAAAGAAATCCCCAGACCGGGCCGAAGCCTCTGCGTAGGTAACTGTATTCCCCACCAGCTTCAGGAATTGACGCCCCGAGTTCCGCGTAGCAAAGGCCGCCGAAGAGCGACAGGATGCCGCCGACAATCCAGGCGGCGAAAACGATCCCGATCACGCCAGCCTGGTTGGCCATTTCGCTGGGTTTGAGAAAGATGCCGGTGCCGATCATCGTTCCCATGACAATAGCGGCAGCAGCGGAAACACCCAGCCCTCGGATCAAGTCCGGACGGCTCCCTTTCTGCTTTACTGCCATTGCCGAATAGCCGCGTCCTGATCCCATCTTCAGGCCCTCAAGGTCTCGTAGTGAAACAACTGTTGGATGTTACAACCGTTAGGATGTGCGCTGAAGGTTACCGGACTGCGCGAACTTCCGCAACCGCTGTCAACTGCTGCTAGGGGACGATCGCTGAGGACATCGAATTTTCTTGCCTCCAACATAGAAACCCTTGACACATCATCGATGTCTGTATAGATTCCGTTGTGCAACATTCGTTGCATTTACCGAATGCAGGCTCATGAAACCTGCGGAGCTTGCTCGACAATAACCGTCGCGGCACATCGCGGCCTTACCACTGACGGAGACGTGATCCGCCGTACGGTGCCACGGAGCTCGACTTGGCGCGGGACCAGGAAAAGGTCAGACAATTCATCGACGTGGCAGAATCTGCGGCAGCAGCAGCTAACCCCGTTTTACCGAGAGACTTTCCATATCAGTATCGCAGCCTTTTCCCAATCACCCAGCGCTATACGTATCTTAACCATGCCAGCGTTGCACCGCTGCCACTTCCCACCATGCAAGCGATGCAACAGATGCTGGATGGGGTGGCGAAGCACGGCGGCCGGAATTTTGAGCAGTGGGAACAGACGACCGCGGCAACCCGCGCAGCGGCAGCCCGACTGATTAATGCCCGGCCGGAGCAGGTTGCATTCCTTCGCAACACCTCCGAGGCTCTCTCCGCGATCGCCAATGGAATCTCATGGCGACCTGGCGATAACGTAGTCTCGGCGGCCATCGAATTTCCCGCCAACGTCTATCCGTGGTCACGACTTGCTTCCGCATACGGAGTTGAACTGCGCCTCCAGCCTGAGACTGGTGGACGAATTGAAGTCGATGGACTTCTCTCCCTTGTCAACAACAGAACACGTGTCCTGACGCTCAGTTGGGTTCAATTTGGGACTGGTCAGCGATTCGATCTCCAGCGGATCGGACGATTCTGTCGTGAACGCGACATTCTGTTTGTGGTTGATGCCGTCCAAGGTCTCGGTGCATTCCAACTCGACGTGGAGCGCGATTTCGTGGATGCGCTCGCCGCGGGCACACACAAATTTCTGCTCGGACCTAAAGGCATTTCCCTCCTCTATCTGTCCGACCGCGCCCGGCAAAGAGTTGAACCGACTGTCATAGGATGGACCTCGGTACAGAATTTCCGGGACTACGCGGTGCATGAAAGACTTGAGTTTCGCGAAGGAGCGCTACCCCTCGAGTGCGGCACGATGAATGAGGTCGGCATCTGCGGAGTGGGCCGCACTCTGGCGATGTTCCTCGAGGTGGGACCACCGCAGATCGAAGAATATCTCTTGTACCTTGTCGCCTATCTCCGGGAAGCTCTTGCAGAGCGTGGCTACACCGTTCATAGCCCGTCCGAACCCGGCGAAACGTCCGCCATCGTAATCTGTGACAATCCGGCTCGTCCCTCAGAGAACATCCATCAGCAACTCGAGGCCAAGAACATTATCGTCTCCGTTCGTTTGGGGCGCCTGCGAATCGCCCCGCATTTCTACAACACGAAGGAAGACATTGACGCTCTGGTGTCGCAGTTGCCGATATGACAATGTTCTGACCGGCCGAATTCCTGACACCCCCACTTAGAATCACAAACCACGCACCTCAGAAACGTCTTGCCAGAAATGGGTCAGATGCGCCTGAAACTTCTTGCAGTCTTGCTGCTGAGCAGTAGTTTTCTTTTCGCATCTTCGTCCGACAGCAGCTACAGTCGGAGCCTTCTATCCAAAAAAATGATTTTCCCGGTAGTTTAGAAAAGGTGGTCTCGAATCTACCTCTGGGACAACAGCGATGACCCGTGTTTTCGACCGACTTTACCTGGGCGACCGCGAGGACGCGGAAATGCTCACCCTCAAGAACCCCTGGCATATCTCTACCGTGATCTCTCTCTGCCACTCTCGAACATCGCAACCCCGAGATTCGCTACGTGCACCTGCCTCTGGTGCATGGCATCCCGGTTCCGGGTGTGCAACTCCTCTCTTTGCTGGGAGCAATCGAAACCCACATTGCCACCGGACGAGTTCTTGTGCACTGCCAAACCGGCGTGTCCCGTGCCCCGGCCGTGGTTGCCGCCTATCTCGACCGCGTCGGCTACCTGAGCTTCGCCGATTCCCTGCTCTTCCTGAGACACCTCCGTGGCGAAGTCCGGCCACACCCCTTGCTGATTGCCAGTATTCGGCAGCATTTGGGTGTGAGCGACCGAGCGTAGCTAATCCCACGGCTGAGTGTTTGGATTACCCTCAAACTGCGTCTGTTCCGAATCGCGAACCAATTCGAGCTCACCGGAGGTCCAGTTCATGATCAGACCTTCGGCCTCCACCACACGCTGGATGGATGCCCGGAGGAGGACTGCTGAGAATCTATCCTCAACGTACTGGATCGCCGCCGCAGCATTCTCTGCCGCAACAAAGATGCTTGTGGCCATCCGGACGAGGTTGGGGGCTTCACGAAACCCGAGATCTACGCAATAAAGGCGAGCCATTCAGAAATCTACGGCTGCCGAGGAAATTTTGAATACAGCGCTCCTCAACTGTAGCCATTTTCTCGCGTATCGCCGTAGGTTAAGGGTGTGGAAGGAGGATCAGTTGCCACTCAAGACTCACTACATTCGCGATTTCCAACGCCAGGTCGTCGGTAGACTCACCACCGGCTTCGATTCTGGTCGCGGTGCCGTGGTGCGTGACAACAGCGGGCACCTGCTTGGTCGCACAACCACCCATTTCAACGAGACCCGCGATTCCGCGAGCCGCATCGTTTCTAGCAATCACGCTGATAGCGGTTTGCTCATTCGTCGCAAATAGCTCAAACAATCACTCTCCGGGGCACGAGACAACCGTGCCCCATTTCTGAGACGACTATGGCTCATAAACACTTGTGCGGTATCGGCGGTCATCATTACGAATGCAGCAATCCCAAATGCATGTGCTTTTGTGACCTCCCTTGTGACGTAGGCGACCACAGCGACTGCCCAATCGAACTTCGCGCCTGTCCCAAACACGAAAACGGAATTAGCCCGGCTGAGTTAGAGGCGGTCAAAGAAGCCGGAGCGGTTGAGATTCAGTTCCCAGCTAAACTCCCTGAGGCGCTCAAGGAAATCGCGAGCGATTCCAAGAACTACGTGGGGTTCTGCCTTTGGTGCGGCCATGGTTACGAGAGGTATACCCGGGAGGTTGTGGCAGAGCACTTCGCGTACAACTGTCCCGATGCGCCCCAAGGGCTAAAAAAGCATATGAAGCGGGTCCTGACCACCCGTGTTACAAAACGATGCCGAAAAAGCACGAAAAGCCTGAAGTAGAGCCCCGCGTTGGCATTTTCTGGCTTTACGGCAGAAGGCTCATCACCGACTCGACCCCGCTGTCCAAAGCGGAGCCTTACGGGGATGCGCTGACCCACGCGACCGGACACATCGACTTCCGGTCAATGCTGCAACGGCGCCGCACGATTCCCGCTGATGTTGAGTATGATGAACCACCCCGCGGGCGAGTCGGCTATGACAAAAGGCATGCGACATTCTTCCTATTCGCCGATTCCTGCATTATCGCGAATCCTGCTGCTCCGAAGGCCATCATTGGAACCTTCCACTTGCCCAAAAACATCACCCCACAGAAAGACGCCCACTATCGTTGTGCCACTCTGCGAGGTAGTAGCTAATGCGCATCGTCTGCATGAGCGATACGCACGAACTGCATCGGGAACTGGTTGTTCCAAATGGCGACATGCTGATCCACGCTGGCGATTTCACATTCTTCTCCAAGCGCCCCTCGATGTTGCATGATTTCAATCGGTGGCTCGGGGAATTGCCTCATCGGTACAAGGTGGTCGTTCCGGGAAATCACGAATACTTGCTGGAAGACCTTCGCAACCGAGGTGCCATCAGCAACGCGATCCTGCTTATTGATGCGGGGGTCGAGATCGAAGGGGTCAAGATCTGGGGCTCTCCAGGGACGCCACTCTACGGCGGAGCCTTCGGGATGTCCAACCCTGAAGACCGCAAGAAGCGATGGGCGCAGATTCCCACAGATATAGAAATCCTGATTTCGCATGGCCCTGCCTATGGAATTCTCGACGGACCTCCAGGCTCTGAGGAACGTGAAGGAGACCGAGAGCTACTAGAGGCTCTCAAACGAGTACAACCGATCCTGCATATCTGCGGCCATGTGCACGCGGGTTACGGCACCCGCAAGCGAGGCAAGACGTACCACATCAACGCTGCACTACTTGATGAGAGCTCGGGCGGAGTAGAGCGGGACCCCATTGTCGTTGACTTCGAAGTCTTGCAACGCCGTCGATGAACACTTCAGGAAAGCCGAGCATAACCGGACCAAATCATGTCAAGACGAAGTCGCCGTGCGAAGGCTGAGCAGCTCGCCGCGAAAAGAAAATTAGAGCTGCAGAAGATTGAGGAGCGCGTCAATGCGACCTGGGCCTGTGCCGGTATCCTGAGACCGGATCTGCAGCCGGACGGGAAACGGAAGCTCGCCGAACTGCTTCTCGACTTTTGCGGCGCCTTCGATCCCGATGCTCAACCACAACCGAGAATCCTCATCACGCCCGCCCAAGTAACCGAAATGGTTTGGCGGAACAGCCAGTGCAGTCAGAAGAGCTGCCCGATGCTGCTGTTTTCCGACCTGCTTACCCAGGAGATCAATGCGTTTTTCGATGAGGAGGAGTAACGGCCACGGTGCACGATATGGGACTTCGTCCTCGATTGAAAAAAATACTGCGAAATGTAGCCAAAATTTGGTACCCGGCCGTAGTTTTATTAGTGTGCTTCCGAACCCATGCGCGCGTGGACCCTTCCCCCGAGAGATTGGCCGCGCCTCAGTTTCTAACGGGTGCGGGGCAAGCACCCGATTTGTGCAACCAGGTTGCACAACCGAAGGGGAACGCACTTCGCGGCTGAATTCTCGCACGATGGAGGCGGTTGACACCTGATCTCGAAATCGAGGATAATTATTATCGATTTCGAGGCGTGTTAATGAACGCTTTTCCCTATCTACCGGCGGTCGCCGGCTACGGCTTCGATCGCGCTGCTGATCTAGGCGATGCCACCGAACGCGAACGCCTCAGTGCCTCAGCCATCCGAGGCTTTCTCAACATCGCCGGGCGCTGGAATTTGTCGGAATCGCAGGCACGCGCCCTGCTGGGCGGCATTGCTTCCTCGACCTTCCATGCCTGGAAGTCCCATCCCAAGCGTACCAAGCTTAACCAGGACACGCTGGTCCGCGTCTCCTTGATCCTTGGTATCTACAAAGCGCTGCACATCTACTTCGGCGATCCCTGGGCGGATCGCTGGGTGACATTGGGAAATCGTGGTCCCCTGTTTGCCGGGCAACCACCGGTCGAGTTCATGATCCGACATGGACAGCCGGGCATGGTGGCGGTCCGGCGCATCCTCGACAGCTGGCGTGGCGGGCAATGATCCCCTCGCGTCGACACTTCTCCTTCCAAGCGCAACATCGCCTCATCCCTGCGCTCTATAGTGAGCGGGAAACCGTGCTCGCAGAGGTGGCCGACGATGACCGTATGCTCGAGCAACTCGTTCTGCTCGATGGAGCGACCAATGACCGCATCCAGGGCGAGCAGCACGGGCTGGCAGGGATCGGTCCCTATGAGCTGGTCTACGGAATTCCCAACGCTCAGATCGTGAACGCGGCCTTCACCCATACCCACGAATACGGAGCCCGCTTCAGCGATGCCACGCGCGGCGGCTGGTATGCCGCCGACGAACTTGAGACTTCCGTGGCCGAGGTCAGCTATCACAAGAAGCGGCGCCTGGCCGAGATCGTTGTCCCCGAGCTTCCGCATCAGCGCCCCGATCAGGAGACCTCGACCTACGACGATTGGCTTGCCGACTTCGACAGCGACTTCCACGTGTTTCGACCTGCCCGGCGTTACTCCGAGTATCTGCAACCAGAGCCGGTGCCCGCCTGTTACAGGAAATCACAATCTTTCGCGCGGGAACTCCTGATCGAGCAGCGAGCGAATGGCCTGGTCTATCCCAGCGTGCGCCGCCGTGGACATCGTTGCCTGGTCTGCTTCCGACCGGCGCTGATATATCGCCCTCGCCGTGAGTTGCGATTGGAAATGACCATGACTGCATCCGCAACCGGTTATGACCACAGCGTCCGAATCGTTCCCATCCACTGAACCGGACACTGCGCGCGGCTGAATCTCGGAGCCAACCGGCGCGATATTACCGTCGTGGACAGGCAACTTCGGCGCGCAGCGAAGGCGGCTAGTCAAGAATTCGGAATATTCTCGGATTTGGGACTGGCTGGAAATCTTGTGTAGAGGTCTGGCGGACTCCCGTCGCCGGCCGGAATTTCCGCTGCATCCAGTCACCAATAGCCGCTGATGCCCAGAATATCTGCCCCGCAGTCAATGGTCCGAACAGGCGGTGGCTTCCG
>JAVUPY010000083.1 GCA_032252755.1 Terriglobia bacterium | reverse complement strand
GAAATCGCCTTACCATAAACAATCGGTACTACTGTTTCTTCTCAATCTCCCATTCACCCGTTCGCCGTGCTTGTTCGACTTCTTCTTCGACCTCTGCTAATGCACTCGAAAGGGTCGGGTGCATGATAAATGTCATGTCCTCGATCTCCTTGAACGTTGTGAAGTATTCGTGCGGTTCGTCAGAACGCCACCGCTTCACAAGGAACTGGAGATGGAATGGTGAAGATGATTCTAGGGCCGCGATCTGATCGTAGATCGGGCCAGATTGGGCGGGACGAACTTTTCGCAAGATGTAGTGCCTGTGAACCTTGATCGTATCCATCTCTGTACCAGTATTGTCCCGCAAAAGAGATTGTTAGTGGGATATCTCCATTCCATAAACATTGGCAGATCGAGCCCCGAATCAGATTGCCTATAATCATTACGTCGAATGCGAGCAGCCGTTTTCACAATCGTTGTACTGCTTGCGGCAACTTCGGTTGCTCAAGCGCCCACGTTTCGTTCTCGGGCGAATGTGGTCTTAGTCCCGGTACTAGTGACCGACAAAAGAGGGCAGGCCATCTACGGCCTGCACTCTCGGGACTTCATCGTCGAGGATGATGGAGTTCCCCAACAGATTCATCTCGACCCAGCAGGCGACGAAGAACCAGTTTCAGCCGTAATTGCAATTCAGCAAGGTCGAAGCGCCCCGTTCGAATACCGGAGAATGGGTGGGCTGGATACGATGGTTGAGCCAATCCTCAATATCCCAAACTCAACGATAGCAGTTGTCGGGTTTGACGATTCCATTCACCTGATGACGAACTTCACGAGTGACCACAAAGTGGTTGCTGCCGATCTCAAGCAGATTCTGAGTAAGCAGTTGGGGCGCTGGTATCCTCAGCCCGGCGAAGGGGGCGCAGCCATTCTCGATGCGGTGAAGTATTCGGTAAACCTTCTGCGTCGGGCACCAAAGAGCAGTCGTCGGGTACTCCTATTGATCAGCGAAACGCGTGACCATGGCAGCAAATTCGCAAAAATAGATGATGTTATCCGCGCTATTGGAGACAGCGACGTGTCGGTATTCGCGCTTGCGTTTTCACCGTCGAAGACCAATGTGCTGGATACTTTGCGAGGCAACAACAATGATCGATGGGTTCCTACACCCGACCTGCTGTACCCAGTGCAGGAGGTCGCACAGGCGCTAAGAAAGAATGCCGCGAAGGAGACGGTGCTTCTCACTGGAGGCGAATACGCGACATTTAAATCGCGGAATTCGTTCGATGCTCGCCTCAACGACTTCACGAACCATCTATACAGCCGTTATCTGCTCAGTTTCGAACCAAGAGCACCGCACCCCGGCCTGCACCATCTTCATGTAAGGGTAACAAGTCCGGAGCAAGTTTCTGTGGCGGCAAGGTCTGTGTATTGGGCAACTGCAAATACTGAGCGGTAAATCCCCTTATCACTCATCAACCAGACTGGGAATTATCCCTTCAACAATGTGGATTCACCGACTGGTTGATCCTCCGCGTAGCGATTACTTCTCCAGTTTCTTTTCCAACAGCAACATGTGGTGGCTCTCGGAAGTGTTGCGGCAGTTGACTAAGACGAAGCCGTCGGCCTGATCGTTACGGATGTCCTTTTCGGCACTGCCGACGCGCATAGTTGCGTGCAGGCGGTATTCGTAGTGCGCGGGTGAGGCGGAGGCATCGTGCTCCGCGATTACGAATGTACGATCCTTGAGGAGGATCATTGTGTGTGGCCGGTAACGGTAGCCCTCAAGCGACTTCCCGTTAAGTTCCTTTTCTATATTGCCGGGCATGATGGCCTTGAAGAAGGCGTACTGGTACTGGGCGGTGTCGGCGGCTTTCGCCATTACGAGATTGGCGGTCTTGTAGCTGGTGGTCTTGAAGCTGAGGAGGCGATAGCCTTTGGAGGCGAGGTCGTTCACCCTGGACAGGGTGGCATCAAACGTGGAGTCGGAGAGTTCGACGGTTTCGCGTGCTGCATCGTCGGGGACCCTGGGCGGTTCGTCGGCGGCTGAGAGCGGTGGCTTCAAGACGATGAACTTGGTTGTGTCCACGAGCGACTCAGCGAATTCGCGGACGACGTTTTTCGAATTGCCTCCGCCAAAGCCGCTGCTGAGTGTACCGACGACCTCGTTCTCCACGATGAGGGCGTTGGTTGCAGCGTCGACATATTGCACGTAAGCGTAAATCTGGGTCTGTGCGCCGGGATTGAAGGCTCCGCCGAAGTAGCGTCCTTTGCGGCTGCCTGCATGAAAAGCAGTGATGACACCCGTCATGCGCAGTACGGGCGAGGCTGGAAGTGAGGGATCGGTTGTTTGACCGATATTGGTGGGAGCGGTGGATACGCGGTCGAAAAGCTTCGATTCCTGGAACTGCGAGACGATCTCCTGCGGGAGCGCCGTAAAGTAGTCCGCGGGCAGGTCTACGCCCTTCTCGATTGTGAAAGCACCTACTTCGAGGTTGCGATATTTCTGTTTGATCGTGTTCTGGGACTGGTCGGAAGCAGCGGCAAAGACAGAGAAAGCGATGAGAAGCAGAAGCAGAGAATTCTTACGCACGAGGGGACCTCCCGATGCGAACCTGCGGACTGAAATAAAAGCAAGCTTATGAGACGGGTGCAGTGAGTCCGAACACGGGGGCGTGTGATGCCGGCGGAGATCTCAGGCATCAGGCTTAAAGATCATTCCCTGGCTGGTCTTCCCATTCATTACCACGACGAGCGGATGATCGAAGTGCAGATGGCGGACGCAGCTGTCTTCTTCCACGGCGACGCTTGAGGCGAGCCAGTCCCAGTCGACGAAACCTTCGCCGGCGTCCGGATTGACGGTGAAGTAGCCGACCTGGAAGGCGGTGAGGTTCTGGAAGAAGTGGCTGCCTTGCGAGGGGGTGACGCGGAAGTCGCGGAAGCCGGCTTCGACGATGACGCGGGCGCCGGAGATCTGGTCCCACTCGACCGGAATTCCGAGCCAGGGATCGTTCGAGCCCCAGCGGCCGACGCCGATGAGCAGGTAGGGCGTGCCTGAGTCGGTGAGCCTGGCGTTGAGTTGCGCGACGCTTTCAGCGACCTCCTGGCTGCGCGCGCGCTCGAAGCGATGCAGGTCGACGACGATGGCGTCGCGGAGGTCGGCGATGCGTCCGTGTCCGAGCACCTTGGAGCTTTGGCAGACGAGGTGCGAACGATCGACTTCCTCCATCCTTAATTCTTCGCCTTCACGAGAGAGCACGAGCGGACGCATTTGCAGGAATCCGAAATCGGCGGGATCGCCTGCGTAGCGCGGCATTCGTACGGCAAACTCGACTTCCACGGGACGTCGCAAGGCTTCTTCAGCGATCCGCATGAGTTGATCAAGAAGCGCGGGAAGAGGGAAGACTCCGTACTTGAGGATGGGCGCGAAGGAGACGATGCGCGCGCCGGGACGGCTCATGCCGTCGTAAACGGCATGGTTGTCGGCCGAGTAGGTGGAAGCGACGTTGTGGAGCGTGCCGTCGGATTCGGCGGCGGAGATCGGGAAAGAGACTTCGTGAAGGTGAGGCGTGTGGTCGACGGCTTCCTGGTGCGCCGCCATCTGTCGTCGCGCATTCGCGCGACTCGTGGAGAAAGGGGCGGCGTCTTCCCCGCACTCACGTGCGGGGCTACTTTCTCGGAGCAGAGCCGACGAGGTCTCGGGAGTATGCATCGCGGCGTGCGAGACGCCCGCCTGCACCGTCGGCGAGGCGCCGACGCCACGAAGATCGGAATGATGGTTGAGTTCGAGGGCCCAGAATTCGTTCTGCGAGTTGTTGAGGATGTCTTCGACGGATGAGAACTGGATGAGGTGTTGCGGGTAGCGCGGGCAGAAACTGAGGCACTTGCCGCCATCGACGACGGTGCGGCCGAGACCGAGCGCGACCGTGGCGATGCCGTCTTCCACGGTGATGGGCGGGACAGGATAGAAGTTGCGGGTGCGGACAACGCCGGAGAAGTCGGGGTAGAAGCGCTGCCCATGGGCGCTGCCGACGACCTGCTGAATGATGACCGCCATCTTCTCTTCTTCGAGACGATAGGGAGTTGCGCGGACGTATCGCTTTGCGTGCTGCGAAAACGTGGAAGAGTAGACGCGCTTGATGGCTTCAAGGAGTTCATCGAGGCGGACCGAGAGGTCGGGATGCTGGTTGGCCAGCATGTAGGTTTCGTAGACGCCGGTGAAGGGCTGGTATTGCGAGTCTTCGAGGAGGCTCGAGGAGCGGACTGCGATCGGATAGTGAACGGTGTTGAGGAAAGCGAGCAGGTTGTCGCGAATGTCGGACGGGAATTGCGCGTCGAGGAACCGCTCGGCGATCTCGTCGTCGTTGTCGCACTGGATGGCGAAGTCGTGGAGTTGGTTCTCAGCGAGGAAGCGGTCGAAGATTCCGGTGGCGAGAACGAACGATGGCGGCACGGCGATGCGGATGCCGGGGAATCGCCTGGCGAGGCGGTGATTGTGAAGGAGGTGACGGACGAAGGCGAGGCCGCGAGCTTTGCCGCCGAGCGAACCAGAGCCGATGCGGAGGAAGAATGCGTCGGTGGGAGTGAAGGATGCGGCGTTGAAGTCGCCGACGAGGACCTGGCTTTGCTCGTGGCGGTATTCGGTGATGGAGTCGATGAGGTCGCGGCGAAGGGCCTCGATGCTGGGGAAATCGGAGACTTTGCGCGGGCGGAGCTTTTGCGCGACGGTGAATTCGGTGCGGGCGCGGAGCCAGTGCGAGAAGTGATTGCGCGCGCTGTGATAGGCAATCGATTCGTCAGGGACCTCGTGGAGGAGCTTCTCGAGTTCGTTGAGGTCGCGGGCGCGCGCGACCTCGCGGCCGTCGGGCATGCGGAAGACGAAGTCGCCGAAGCCGAGTTGTTCGATGAGAAACCGGCGGAGATCGTTGAGTAAAGTTGGCGAACGCTTACGCAGGAATGAGCAGCCTTCTTCGAGAGCTCGCGGCTGGAAGGCGGTGCGGCTGGACTGGAGAACGATCGGCGCGTCGGGGACGATGGAGCGAACTTTGTCGGCGAGCGAGAAACCGGATTCGGGCGAAAGCTGGCCATTACGCGGGAACTCGACGTCGGAGATGACACCGAAGAGATATTCGCGATATTGCATGACCAGAGACTCGGCTTCCTCGTAATTGGAGCAGAGGAGAATCTTCGGCCGCGCGCGGAGACGCACGAGCTTGTGCGCGACGTTGAGGCCTTCGGAGATCAGTCGGCGCGACTGCGTGATGAGTTCGGTGTAGATGACGGGCAGGAACGACGAGTAATAGCGGATGTTGTCTTCGACGACGAGCATTACGGGGACGCCCATGACCTGGGTGTCATGGAGAACGTTGCGCTTGTCTTCGACGTACTTGACGATCGAGATGAGGATACGGATGTTGCCTTGCCAGAGGAAAATGCGGTCGATGTCGGTGACGGGATTGCGCGCGCGGAAATTCTTGATCTCGCGGTAATCGTAAGCGAGGACGACGACGGGGACGTCGAGACCGGTGGCTTTGACTTCGCGCGCGAGTTGCGCGGCGTCCATGTCGCCGAGTTCGAGATTGGTCACGATGAGGTTGAAGCGCGGCTGGCGTTTTGCAAGTTCGAGGGCTTCGGCGCCGCTGGAGACGTGAGTGATTCCCGGAATGTGCTGAAGGTTGAGTTCGAGCGATTCGCCGATCATGAGCTCGTTCAGGCGGCCGTCTTCGCGCAGGATGAAAGAGTCGTAGAGGGAAGAGACGAGCAGGATGTCCTGCACGCGGAAGGGCATGAGGTTTTCGAAGCGTTCGAAGAGTTGTTCGGCGGTGTTAGCGATTAGCATTCAGCACTCAGCAGTCAGCATTCAGCTAAAGCGAGTAATTAGCCGAATAGCAACTACAAAAGACGCAATCCGCCATCCGCAAAACGGCGGTCCAACAAAACTGCGGGGTGGAAGTATTTTCCACCCCGCGGGAATGCAATGTACAGAAGACTTCGCGACGCGAGTCTCTGCCGGTTACACGAGGCCCTGATCGAGCATCGAGTTGGCGACCTTGAGGAAGCCACCGATGTTGGCGCCGTTCACGAGATTGCCCGGGGTGCCGTACTTTTCGGCGGTCTCGAAGCAATTCTTGTGGATGGCGATCATGATCTTGTGCAGCCGGTCGTCGACTTCTTCGCGGGTCCAGTTGAGACGCATGCTGTTCTGCGACATTTCGAGCCCGGAGGTAGCGACGCCACCGGCGTTCGCGGCCTTCGCGGGACCGTAGAGGACGCCAGCCTCGATGAACATGCGGGTGGCTTCGAGGGTGCTCGGCATATTGGCGCCTTCGGAGACCAGCTTGCAGCCGTTCTTGATGAGGTTAGCAGCGTCTTTGCCGTTAATTTCGTTCTGGGTTGCACTCGGGAACGCGCAATCGCCCTTGATGTTCCAGATCGGATTGTGGTCGAGCTTGCCGTCAGTCGGCATGTAGACGGCCTTCTTGTAGACCTCGGCATACTGCGAGATGCGTCCGCGCTTGGCGTTCTTGAGGTCCATGATGTAGGCCAGTTTTTCGCGATTGATTCCATCGGGATCGTAGATGACGCCGTTGGAGTCGGACGCGGTGACGGGCTTTCCGCCGAGATCGAGCAGCTTCTCGATGGTGTACTGTGAGACGTTGCCGGAGCCGGAGACGAGGCAGATCTTGTCCTCAAAGGTCTGCTTACGGGTCTTCAGCATCTCGTCGGCGAAATAAACGCAGCCGTAGCCGGTGGCTTCGGGACGGATGAGTGAGCCGCCCCAGTTGAGGCCTTTGCCGGTGAGAACGCCGCTGAATTCATTGCGAAGACGCTTGTACTGGCCGAACATAAAGCCAATTTCACGGCCGCCCACACCGATGTCGCCAGCCGGGACGTCAGTGTCGGGGCCGATGTGACGCTGGAGTTCGGTCATGAAGCTCTGGCAGAAACGCATGACTTCCGAGTCACTCTTGCCCTTGGGATCGAAGTCGGAACCGCCTTTGCCGCCGCCCATGGGAAGAGTAGTCAGGGAGTTCTTGAAGACCTGTTCAAAGGCGAGGAATTTAAGGATACCGAGGTTGACCGAGGGGTGGAAGCGGAGTCCGCCTTTGTAGGGGCCGATCGCGCTATTCATCTCGATGCGGAAGCCGCGATTGACCTGGACATTGCCATGGTCATCGAACCACGGAACGCGGAACATGAGTACGCGTTCGGGCTCCGTGATGCGCTCAAGAATTTTGTGCGAAATGTATTCGGGGTGCCGCTCCAACACGAGTCGGAGAGAGTCGAAGACTTCCTGGACGGCCTGATGAAATTCGGGCTCGGCTGGATTCTTCGCCTTGACCAGGGTCATTACTTCCTTGACGTAGTCGCTCGGTGTCTTGATGACGGCCGGCGGCATTATGCCAGCACTCATGTGAATTCTCCTTGAGTCGCAGGTCGCAAGTCGGAAGTCGAGAGCGGTAGAAGATGAGCTCGCGACTTGAGAGGTGTGACTTGGACTTTTCAGTTCTGCGCAATCAGAACTTGCGCGAACAGGGGCATTACAGGCGCGGCGGATAGTCGCGGCTGTGATTGTTATCACCCGAACTAGTGACAGATGTTGCGGGGGACAAATTCATAGAAACGGCTCTTCGTGATTCGTTCTTCGTGCTCCTGCCGAATCGAGGTTTGCGAAACAGTTGCGGGGCCGGGGCTGATTCTTTTCGTTGCGCGACGGGATACGCGGCGGACATGATACGCCGAATCGAGTGTGATTGCTCAGCGTTATTGCGAGCAGTTGGCGAATCGCAACATCCATGGAAGGGGTTTGAGGGAAAACGACGCATGGGAGACTTTGCTGCGGCACTGAAGTGGAAAAAGAGAATCGCTTGGAAAGCCTTGCCAGACACTGGTTTGCGAGAATTGCGATTTCATATTTCATAGCTCTGAGGTAGCACGACTCCCAAAAAAAGTAAGCCGAGATCACGCTCCGGATATTGGCTTAATCTTTTCAGCAACTTAGGGCAGACACTTTGGTTTGAGAATTGCAATCGGAGTAGATGGTGAATGGTGATTCATTCACCTTTCAGGTTGGTTTGCAGTTGCAGTTGGGTACATAAGTTGGGCTCGGGTCCTGGGCATTCATAGCAAGTCTGTTGTCCTCATTGCCTGAGTTCTGGCACGCGCTCAGTTGGAAAACCAGGAGGATTCATTCATATGAAGTACAGCAAGGGTTGGACCCTTGTAATGTGCTTGCTGGCAGTGTGTCTGCTGGCAGCTACGGCGCTCGGACAGTCGCTCGTAACGGGCGATGTAGCGGGCACCGTGACCGATCCGACTCACGCCGTCATTTCGAACGCAACAGTGACGGTGAAGAGCCTGGATACGGGTGCGACGTATACAGCTACGACGAACGAGATGGGGTTCTATCGTGTCGGATTACTGAAGCCCGGACGCTACGAGGTTTCCGTCGAGCAGTCGGGTTTCGGAAAGACGGTACAGAATTTCAACGTTCAGGTTGGCATCACGGCGACGGTAAATCTCACGTTGTCGGTGGCGAAAGAATCGCAGACGGTCGAAGTGACGGACGTGGCGCCGCTGGTAAACACCAGCCCCAGTCAGAACACTTCTTTCACCGCGCTGGAGGTTTCTGAACTGCCTTCGGCTGGTGGCGATGTGACGAACATCGCATTCACGGCCCCGGGTGCAGTTGTGAACAACCAGGGCGGATACGGAAACTTCACGGTCAACGGCTTGCCGGCGACGTCGAACCTGTTCACGATCAACGGCGAGAACAACATGGATCCGTACTTCAACATTAATAACTCAGGCGCGAGCAACTTGAGCCTGGGCAGCAATGAAGTACAGGAAGCGACGGTGGTCGCGAATCCGTACGGCGGACAATATGGGCAGCTTTCCGGCGCGCAGGTGACGATGGTCACCCGCTCAGGCACGAATGAGTTCCATGGCAACGCGCAGTGGTTATGGAACGGAAGGGCGATGAACGCCAATAACTGGATCAATAACCACGATGGCGCTCCGCGCGCGTTCTCGAATGCGAACCAGTGGGCGGCGGGAGTTGGCGGACCGATCAAGAAGGACAGCACGTTCTTTTTCGTCAACACGGAAGGGCTCCGTTTTGTCATTCCGAACAACGACTACATGGTGATTCCGACGCCGGAGTTTGCGAACGCGGTTCTGGCGAACGTACAGAATCTGCAGCCGAACTCGGCGGCGACGTACCAGCAGATGTTTCAGTTCTGGGCGAATACGCCGGGCGCGAGCACAGCGCAGCCAATTGCAAATGACGACTATTGCAATGGGCTGAACCTGCCTGGTTTTGATCCGGCAACGCAGCACTGCGCGGAGGACTTCACGAGTTCACCGACGGCATTTGCGTCGGAGTGGATTTTGAGCGGCCGTGTGGACCAGCGGTTCGGCGACAAGGACAACGCGTTCTTCCGCTGGAAGATGGACCATGGTTTACAACCGACAACGATCGACCCGGTCGACCCGCGGTTCGATGCAATTTCGAAGCAGCCGTCGTGGGATACGCAGTTGCAGGAAACGCACGTCTTTGGGCCGAATACGGTCAACGCATTTACGGCCTCGCTGAGTCACTACGTGGCGCAGTTCACGCAGAGTCAGCCTCTGGCTTCGGATACCTTCCCGTATGCAATCATCACTTACGGTTCGGTTCCGTTCACGGGCTTCAACGAGATGTACAACTTCCCGCAAGGGCGCAACATTACGCAGTACCAGTTCCTGGACGACTTTACCTGGAACCGTGGTCGTCACAGCCTTAAGTTTGGCGGCAATTTCCGGCGTTACGATGTGAGCGATCACAGTTTCTACTTCAACTATCCGGCAGCTTACTTTGGTTATGTTGGGGATGGTCTGCAGCAGTTTGCGGACGGACTTGCTTACCAGTACCGCAAGACTCTGAACCAGTCGAGCAACGTTCCGATCGCGATGTGGGGGCTTGGGATGTATGCCTCGGACGAGTGGAAGGTAACGTCGAACCTGACGCTGACGCTTGCGATTCGTGCGGAGCGTAACTCTAATCCGGTTTGCCAGACGAACTGCTTCTCCAACTTCACGGGGGACTTCTCGACCCTGGCTTCCGTACAGGCTGGGGCGAATGCCGGCGATGTTCCGTATTCGCAG
Organism: Terriglobia bacterium; assembly: GCA_032252755.1. Classification (NCBI taxonomy): domain Bacteria; kingdom Pseudomonadati; phylum Acidobacteriota; class Terriglobia; species Terriglobia bacterium. Next base: position 1,622 of record JAVUPY010000083.1, on the reverse strand, counting down.
GACATCCGAAGCGGGCTTCACCAGGCTTTCCCGGGAGTCGACTTCCTGGACTGGTCGCCTCGCATTGGGTTCAGCTGGTCGCCTTTCGGCAATAACAAAACGGTCGTGAGCGGTGGCTTCGGTTTGTTCTACGATTCGCCTCCGTCCGGCCTGGTTGATGACTTGCTGGCCAATCCTCCGGTCTCGGTTTCGATCCGTATCCGTCCGACAGCTGGCACCCCGGCGTTTGACACGACTCCGACCGGTTCGGCGGCGGCGTGGGATGCTTCGGCAAATGCTTTCTCGACGGGCTACCTGGCGGGAGAGAGCTACAACCAGATCAACGCTGCGGTTACGGCTGCGGGCGGAGTCTTCACCGCTCCTTCCTTCACGTCGATTGTCGGAACGATGCACGCTCCGCGGTGGCAGGAGTGGAACCTGCAAATCCAGCGCGAAATCAACCCCTCGACGAGTTTAACGGTGAACTACGCCGGTAACCATGGCATTCACATTCCGTATACGAACGCCTGGTACAACGCGTACGACCCGTACGAACTCTACGGCGGGCTGGTTCCTTATGAACCTACCGTTCCTAATTACGGCACTATCACGCAGGTTATGAGCGGTGCGGTTTCCAACTACAACGGATTGACGGTGAGCTTGCGCCGCCAGATGTCGAAGTGGGTGACGGCGCACGTGAACTACACCTGGTCGCACAACCTCGACGAAGTTTCCAACGGTGGTGTTTTCACTTACGGCGACTCGATTCTCGGGCAAATGCAGCCGGACGGCCTGAAGGCCGGAAACTATGGCAACTCCGATTACGATGTCCGTCACAATTTCAGCGCGGATTATGTAATCAATCCGAGCTTGAACGTTGCGAACGGTTTCCTGAAGAACGTTCTGAACGGCTGGCAGTGGTCGGGCAAAGTATTCTGGCGTAGCGGACTGCCGTTCTCAGTGGTCGACGGTTACTGGAACGGAGCGATCTACAACGGTGGATCGACCATCCTTGCACAGCCGATCGCGGGTGTGACCGGACAGACGAGTTGCGGAAGCGCTGCGGGCGGATCCGATGGATCGTCCTGCCTGAACGCGGCCGCATTTGTCGACAGCACCGCGGATTCGTTCATGGGATATACCGCGTTCTCTTCGCAGAGGCGGAACCAGTTCCGTGGACCCAGCTTCTTCAACATGGACATGAACCTGTTCAAGAACATCAATGTCGGCGAGAGAATGAAATTCGCGGTCGGCGCACAGGCGTTCAACGTGTTCAACCATCCGAACTTCGGCACCCCGGACTACAACCTGTTCGATTCGAACTTCGGAAAGATCACCTCCATGACGACGGTACCGACGAGTCCATATGGCAACTTCCTCGGATTCGACAGCTCGCCGCGCGTGGTGCAGTTGACACTGAAGATGACCTTCTAAACTAGAGTCCAAGTTTGGATTCGGCCCGTGCTGAAAAGCACGGGCTTTTTTGTTTTGCGCGGGGCGTGTTCGCGAAGATGGCCGCTGGGCGTGCCGGGGCAAGGTGGTGGGTGCCGAATAGGGCGCTGGGCGCGGGTTTTGGACGGGAGTTCCTCCTGAATTTCATAGGCCAAAGGGGCGGCACGAAGGTCGAATCCAAAAAAAGGTAT